>DDMA01000010.1:0-35532 GCA_002340425.1 Patescibacteria group bacterium UBA2558
TCATCAACTCAAACATATTCATGTACTCTAACTGCCAGAGACAGTAACAACAAGACTGCTTCTTCAGTTGTATATATCACTGTTAATCCAAGCGAACAAGTAAGTGGGGAATTCTTAGTTTCTACTCACTTGGCAGAAAATGTTACTTCAACATCAGCGACATTAAAAGGCAAAATTGATAATGACTATGGAAGAAATATTTCAGTAAGATTTAATTGGGGAATAGCATCTTCTCAATATACTAATTATTCTCAATGGGAACATAATAAGCGCACAGGAGACATAGTTTCTTTAAATATAACAGGACTCCAAAAAGGAAAAGCATATCATTACAGATTAGAAGCATCTGATGGATCAAGAACTGTCTATGGTAAAAATGTTTCTTTTATAACAAAAACAGATCCAGTTAGTAATTTTACAGCTCTTGCCGCAGGAAGTAATAAAATTAATTTAACATGGAATAGCACACCTGGTTCTTGCTATACAATGATAGTTAGAAAAACTGGTGGTTATCCTCAACACGGAGCAGATGGTACGATAATTTACTATGGCACAGGAAATAGTTATTTAGATACAGATGTTTCAAATAATTTATGGTACTATTACAAAGCATGGGCAGTTGGTTGCGATCAAGGATTAATTTCTTTTTCTAACTCTGTACAATCAAGAGCGTATACAGTTTCAGATTGGGTAACACCAGTTACTCCAGTTGCTCCAGTAACACCAATTGTAACAACGGTGTCTGGTGTTGATGTAGAGTTTTTTGCTAGAAATATATCAAAGGATCAATTCTCATGGCAAAATAGCATTATTGCTGAACCAAAAGACAAGATTGATTTTAAGATTATAATCACTCCTACGGGAAATAAATCATTAGAGGATGTTAAATTAGTTACAAGTTTTTCAAACAAAATTACATCAATTGATGATATTGTTGTTGATGGTTCAACTTCCTATTTTGATCTTAACAAAGAAACAAGTTTTGGAACTATTAAATTAGGAGAATCAAGAATAATTACATTTACTGGAATAATGGATGATTTTAATAATCAAATAGTTAATTCAATTGAAGTTTCAGCAAAAGGAATTGATACTGTAAGAAAAGATTTATCTATTAGTAGAGCAAACCTTCAGCAAGGAGCATCTTTTGCAGATATTTTTGGATCTGGAATATATATCTGGTTGTTAATAATATTAATAATATTAATGATACTAGTAATAATGTATTTAATACTTGAAAGAAATAAAATGTTAAAAGAAAAAGAAGATGAAGTGAAAGTTGAAAAAAGTAAGTATTTTAACATCAAATAAAAAGGCCCCGCTAAGGGGCTTTTGCTATGTTAGTTTTTTAACTTTAATTGCTTTTTTTATAAACTCACCATATTTTTCTATATCAACTTTCGTTACAAGATTGTATTCTTCAATTTCAGCGCCAAGAGATATTTTATTTTCTGACTTATACTTTCTTATTTCTTTAATTGCTTCAATTGCATTTTCAAAACCAGTCATATCTAATTTATTTTCAATTTCTTTTGGCTCTGGCCATTTTGATATATGAATACTTTTTTCTTCATCAAAAAGTTCCTCAGTAATAAAAGGAATAATTGGAGCAAACATTTTTAAGATATCCTTAAAGACAATTTTTAAGGTATAAACTGCTCCTGCTTTTGATAAATCATCATCTCCATATAATCTATACTTTACAAATTCAACATAGTAATCAGCGAACTTGCTCATAAAAAAGTCCTCAATTTCATTTTTTGCTTTTGCGTATTGGTATTCATCAAAATACTTTGTTGTTTTTTTGATTGTATTATTTAATTCTTCTAATATCCAATAATCAGCATAATGTAATTCATAGTTAGTTGTATCTACATCATTTAGTGATATGAAGCGAGAAACATTCCATAACTTATTTGCTATTTGTTTGCCTTTTTTAATTTCTTTAGGATTAAATCTTAAGTTTTGTCCTAGTGATGCTCCTGTTGCCCAGTATCTAATTGCATCGGCGCCATATTCTTCAACAAGCTCATCTGATGGAGTATAATTTCCTAAACGTTTACTTATCTTTTTTCCTTGTTCATCTAGTCCATGACCTGATATCATTACATTTCTGAAAGGAATATCATTAAAGTGATAAAAACTTTTTACTATAGAATAGAAATCCCAGGTTCTAATAATTTCATGAGCATTAGGTCTTAAGTCAACAGGAAAAAGCTTATCATTGTTTATCATTTCTTTTAATAAAAATGGAGTACAAGATGATGTTGCCCAAGTGTCCATAACATCTGTTTCGGGAATAATTTTGTTATTTCCACAATGAGGGCACTTATCAACTGGTGGTTTTTGTTCTGTTGGACTAACTGGAAGATCTTCTTCATTAGGGATGATTACTTTTTCACATTCTGAACAATACCAAAAGGGCAAAGGAACACCATAATATCTTTGCCTTGAAACACACCAATCCCATTTTAATGATTTAACCCAAAGCTCATAATTTTGAAACGTATATTCAGGGTGCCAGTTTATTTTTTTGCCCATTTCTATCCATTTATCTTTATTATCAACTATTTTAATAAACCATTGTTTACTTAACATCAATTCAACCGGAGTATCACATCTTTCATGAACATTAACAGTGTGACTGATGTCTTCTTGTCTTACTAAATAACCATTTTCTTTTAAGTCATTGATTATTTCTTCTCTTGCTTTTTCAATTTTTAGTCCACAATATTTTCCCCCTAATTCATTTATTCTACCATCAGGAGTTAGTATATTTCTTGTTTCTAAATTATCTAATCGCCATTTTTCTAAATCTTCTTGGTCTCCCCAAGTACAAACCATCATTAGTCCAGTTCCTTCTTCCATATTAACTTCTGTGCTTGTTTTGAAATTAACCTCATAATTAAATAGTGGAACTGTTACTTTTTGACCAATTAGATTCTTATACCTTTCATCTTCGGGATTAAAGTAAAGAGCAACGCAAGCACCAAGTAATTCTGGTCTAGTGGTGGCAATTAAAACACTTTCACCAGATGTAAGGGGAAAGTTAATATAATTCATTTTAGAGTCCTTCCTTTTGTCTTCCATATCGGACTGAGATATTGCTGTTTGGCAATTAGGACACCATAGGATTGGTAGTTCTCGTCTGTATAGTAAATCTTTTTTGTATAAATCAATTAAAGACCATTGAGAGACCTTTGTTGGTAATGGTGAAATTGTGCTATACGTTTTTGACCAATCAACTGATATTCCTAAACTATTCCAAAGATTTCTATATGTTTCAATTCCTTTCTTTGTTTCTTTTAGACACAAATCAATGAATTCTTTTTTAGTAATTTTGTTTTTATCAATTTTGTATTTTTTCTCTACAAATCTTTCTGTTGGTAGTCCATTGTCATCAAAGCCCATAGGATAAAAAACTTTGTATCCTTGCATTCTTTTGTATCGCACAATAAACTCAGCTTGAGCGTAAGACATAATATGTCCCGCATGTAGATGATCAGCAGAAACATAGGGAGGGGGAGTGTCTACAACAAAAAGCTTGTCATTTTCGTTAAAAGAAAACTCAAAAAGCTTGTCTTCTTCCCATTTTTTTCTCCATTTTTCTTCAATGGACTTGAATTCATAATTTGTTTTATCCATATTTTTTGATTATAATGAAAAAAAGTAAATATGTCCACTTTTAATAAACCATTAGCAGATAGATTACGCCCTCTTAAATTAGAAGATTTTTTAGGTCAAGAAGAAATTGTTGGAGAGAATAAACTTCTAAGAGAGGCAATTGAAAATGACAATATTCCGTCAATGATTTTTTGGGGTCCCCCGGGAACAGGAAAAACAACGTTAGCTTTAATTATTGCCCAAAAAACAAACTCAGAGTTTATAAAAATTAGTGCGGTCTCTAGTGGCTTAAAAGATTTAAGAGAGATAATTGAAAAAGCAGAAATTAATCATCGGTTAGGTAAAAAGACAATTCTATTTATTGATGAGATACATAGATGGAATAAAACTCAACAAGATGCACTATTGCCTCATATTGAAAGTGGTCTAATTATATTAATTGGTGCAACGACAGAAAATCCTAGTTTTGAAGTGCAAGGAGCATTATTGTCTCGTGTAAGGGTCTTTGTTTTTAAGCAGTTAGACGATAAGAGTATGGAGAAAATAATTAAAAGAGGAATGAAGAGTATTTTTGTTAGGGCAAATAAAAAAAGTATTGATTTTTTAATAAGTATCAGTAATGGTGATGCAAGGGTTGCATTAAATATCTTAGAATATGCTTCTACTCAATCAAAAGAAATTGATATTGATATAATCAAAGAGGCCGCACAAAAAACATCTTTAATTTATGATAAAAATGGAGAAGAACATTACAATATTATTTCCGCACTTCATAAATCAATGAGGGGTTCAGATGCTAATGCTGCTTTGTATTGGTTAGCAAGATTGGTTGAAGGAGGAGAAGATCCTTTATATATTGCCAGAAGAATAATAAGGTTTGCCGCAGAAGATATTGGTTTAGCTAATTCAAGAGCACTTGATTTAGCAGTTAATGTATACAATGCTTGCCACTATATTGGTTATCCTGAGTGTGATGTTATTTTAGCCGAAGCAGTTGTTTATATGGCTAAGTCAAAAAAGTCAAATGAATTATATGTTGCATATAATAAAGCAAAAGAGGACATTAGAAAAACTGGAAACCTTGGCGTTCCGTTGCATTTAAGAAATGCTACTACAAAACTAATGGATGAAATTGGGTATGGAAAAGGGTATAAGTATAGTCCGGATTATAATTATGAAGAAAATCAGGAATATATGCCTGAAAAGTTAAAGAATAGAAAGTATTTCAAAGATTGACAATGATTTTGGTTTAAGTTAGCGTTAATTAAGAAGAAATGAAAAAAAGAAAAACAAAAAAAGAATATATTATTTTTGATAGTTTAAGAGATAATAATGGAAAGGGTATAAAAGCAGAAGATTTAATTAAGATATTAAATAATGTTAATAGACGAAGTAAAAATTAAAGTAAAAGCAGGAGACGGCGGTAGTGGAGCCGTTGCTTTTGACAAGAATAAGTTTGCTAAAGGTCCTGCTGGTGGCTCTGGGGGGAAAGGAGGCGATCTTTATTTTGTCGGAGTTTCTGATTTGGGTGCTTTGAGACAATTTAGATTTAAGCATGAAGTGATGGCTGAAAATGGTAAAAATGGTAAGGGTCAGTATTGTGATGGTCCCAATGGGAAAGATTTATTTGTTAAAATTCCAGTTGGAACAGTTGTTCATTATAAGGATAAAGAAATAGAGATAGTAAAAATTGGTGAGCCAGTTTTAATTGCTAAAGGTGGGCTAGGAGGAAAGGGGAATTTCTTTTTTAGATCATCAAGAAATACGACTCCAATGCAAAGTCAACCTGGTCTTCCTGGGGAAGAGTTTGACTTGAAATTAGAATTAAAAATGATTGCTGATATTGGTTTTATTGGATTGCCAAATGTTGGCAAGTCAAGTTTGTTAAAAGAACTTACTAATGCTGATCCTAAGATAGCCAATTATCCGTTTACAACACTAGAGCCAAACTTGGGAGTTTACTATGATTTAATTTTAGCTGACATTCCTGGATTGATTGAGGGCGCTTCAGAAGGAAAAGGTTTGGGAGATAAGTTTTTGAGACACATTGAAAGAACAAAGATTTTATTTCATTTTATTTCAGCTCAATCAGATGACTTCAAAAAGGATTATAATATAATTAGAAAAGAATTAGAAAATTACAATCCTGAATTATTAAAAAAAGAAGAGTATATTTTTATTTCAAAAGCAGACACTGTTCCTGAGGAAGAGTTGAAAGAGAAAATGAAAAAATGGAGAAAGAAGAAGATTGCAATTTCAATATATGACTATGAAAGCATAGAAGAAGTCAAAAAGATATTAAATAAGATAATGAAAGAGAAATGAAAAAACCAGAATTAATGTCTCCCATTCGTGATTGGTCAAGTTTAGAGGCCTGCAAGGATTATGCCGATGCTGTTTATTTTGGTGTTGATAGTTTAACAATGAGAGCATCAAGTGGAATAACTCTTAAAGAATTGCCTAAGTTTGTTTCTAAAACTCATTTATACGGTCTAAAGGCCTATTTAACGCTAAACTCCGTAGTTTATAATCAAGACATAGCAAAAGCAATTAATATTGTTAGAAAAGCAAAAGAAGCTAAAGTTGATGCTTTAATTGTTTGGGACCCAGCGGTAATTGAAATAGCTAAAAAAGAAAAAGTTCCGTTTATTATTTCAACTCAAGCAAATGTTTCAAATTACAAAAGTGCTGAGTTTTATAAAAAGCAGGGGGCTAAAAGAGTTGTTTTAGCTAGAGAAATGACTTTGAAGCAAATTAAAGAAGTCAAGAAAAAAACTAATATTGAAATAGAAACTTTTGTTCATGGAGCGATGTGTATGGCTATTTCAGGAAGGTGCATCTTATCAGCATACCTTTTTGGTAAATCAGCTAATTGTGGATCTTGTGCTCAACCATGTAGAAAGGAATGGTTTTTATCAGACGAAGATGGAAATAAAATATCAGTTGGTAAAAAGTATTTTATGAGTGCAAAAGATATTTGTATGATTGAGTTTATTCCTCAACTAATCAAGGCAGGAATTGATTCATTTAAGATTGAGGGCAGAAAAAGAGATGCTAAATATATTGAGGTAACAAGTAGATGCTACAGGGAAGCAATAGATGCTTATTATGATAAAACTTTTAGTGACGAAAAAGTAAAAAAATGGAAAAAAGAATTGTCTTCAGTTTATAACCGAGGTTTTTCAACAGGATTTTATTTTGGAACTCCTGGACCTGAGGGGATAAGCTACAATAAAGCAGATAATATTTCAAGCACGGAAAAAGTTCTTGCTGGGTATGTTGTTCATTATTATCCAAAAGCAAAAGCTGGATCGGTGCGATTAGACCATATGAGTATTAAGATAGGAGATAAAATTATTGTTGAAGGAAAGTATACTTTTATTGAACAAGAAATAGAATCTATTGAGATAGAAAATAAAAGTGTTAAAATGGGGAAGAAGGGCACAGAAGTTGCTGTAATATTTAACTCTCCAGTTAAAAAGGGTGATAAGGTTTTCTTAATTAGAGAAAGAAAATGAAAAACCCCCGTTAAGCACAGAATCTTAAAAGGGTTTCTTTCGTATGTATTAAGTATATTATATATAATCATTTTATAAAGTCAATATGGCAACAGAATCAATTATTATTTTAATATCTTCACTAGCAATTATATGTTTCTTTTCATATTTTCTTTTTCATAGATTGATAAAGGAGAATGCTAAAATTAATGAAGAAGAGAGAAAGAGAATGTTAGAACAGATTGATTCTAAAAAAGAACTAATTAATGAATCAATTAAAAACAATAGAGAAACAATCAAGGACTTAATTGAAAGAATGCATAGAGAGTTAGATAGTGTAGAAAAAGAAAGAATTGGAGAGTTTAATTCCTTAAAAACAATATTAGGAGAATACAAAATCACAACAGAGGGACTTAGAGAATCAACAGAAGGTCTTAAAAATATATTATCTAATAATCAATTAAGGGGAAAGTATGGAGAAGAAATTGCAGAGAATCTTTTAAAAACGATCGGATTTGTAAAAGGACAAAACTATGAGGTGAATGTTAATAGAGATAGGTCTTCTTCAAACAGACCTGATTTTACAATTTATTTACCTGACAAAACAAAGGTTAATGTTGATGTTAAGTTTCCCTTAGATAATTTTGTTAAGTTTACTGAGGAAGATAATAAAGAAAAGAAAAAGGATTATAAAAAACAATTTGAAAGAGATGTTAGTAATAGAATAAATGAAATATCCAATAGAGACTATATCAATCCCGAAGAAAACACTGTTGATTTTGTAATCCTGTTTGTTCCTAACGAAATGATATTTAGCTTTATATACGATCAAATGAGTGATGTTTGGGCTGATGCGATGACAAAGAAAGTGATCTTAGCAGGACCATTTAGTTTTACAGCTATTTTAAGAATGATATATCAGTCATATAAGAACTTTCAGTATCAGGAGAATATGTTTGAAATTATTAAATTAGTCAAAAAGTTTGAGATTGAATATGACAAGTATAATCAAGAAGTTGATTCCTTAGGGAAGAAGATAAGAGATGTTTCTATTCAATTTGATAAGGTCTCAACAGTGAGAGATAGAAAACTTACTGGTATTGTAGAGAAAATAAAGAGTGAAAATATTTTACCACAAAAAAATGAAGATTGAAGGATACAGATTAAAACAAATTCAAAGATTACTATACAAGGATTTAATTAGCAATTGGGATGATGCTACAGTTTTACCTTTAGAAATGAGGCGAGAGCTAAAGGAGAGTTTTCCTTTAGAAATTAATCACAAAATATTCAAAGATAAAAATACAAAAAAAGCAGTTATTGAATTGAAAGATGGTTCTAAAATAGAAACTGTCTTAATGGAGCACGATCAAAAGCGAGCTACTGTTTGTGTTTCTTGCCAAGTTGGTTGTCCTTTGGGCTGTTTATTTTGTGCAACAGGAAAATCATTCAAAAGAAATCTTGAAATTGATGAAATACTAAAACAGGTTTTACTTTTCTCAAGGTATTACAGAAAGCTAACTAACATTGTTTTTATGGGTATGGGTGAGCCATTTTTGAACTATAATAATGTAATGGGAGCAATTAGGATATTAAATGACCCTAATTGTTTTAACATCGGGGCTCGAAAAATATCAATTTCAACTGCCGGAATTATTGAAGGAATTAAAAAATTTACTAATGAGGACATTCAAGTTAATCTTTCGATTTCATTGCATGCTCCAAATGACAAATTGAGAAGAAAATTAATGCCAGTTAGCAAAAGCTGTACAATTAAAGAATTGTTAGAAGTGGTTGATGAGTATATATTAAAAACAAAAAGAAGAGTGATGTTTGAGTATTTATTGATTAAGGATGTCAATGATTCAATAGAAGATGCTAAACAATTATCTTTATTAATGAAGAAACCGTTATATATGGTTAATTTGATACCATATAATTCAACAGGTAAATTTAAGAAATCCAATAACACAAAAGAGTTTAAGAATTATTTAGAAAAGCAAGGGATATTTGTAACGCAGAGGTATGAGTTTGGAAGTAAGATTGATGCGGCTTGCGGGCAATTAGCAAATAGAATATAATAATCAAGATGAAGAAATACAAAAGAATTTTATTAAAAATGAGTGGTGAGGTTTTTGGAAAAGAAGATGGGGAAGGGGTATCTATACCAAGTTATATTAAAATGGCAAAAGAAATTGCCACTATTAAAAAAAGTGGCAAAGAGTTAGCCATTGTTATCGGTGCTGGTAATATATTTAGAGGTAGAATGGTTGGTGAAGAGAACTTTGATAGAGTTGCCGCTGATTTTATGGGAATGATAGGAACAATAATTAATGGAATTGGGTTAAAAGAATCATTAAAAGAGATAAATGTTGATGCTGAAGTTTTCTCAGCAATTAGTGTTGGAGAAGTAGTTAATTCTTATTCAAAAGAAAAAGCTATTAACGCAATAAGTGATGGCAAAGTTGTAATTCTCGCAGGTGGGACGGGAAATCCATTTTTCACAACTGATTCAGCAGCAGCTCTTAGGGCTTGCGAATTAAACTGTGATTTAGTATTGAAAGCAACCAATGTTGATGGTGTATATGATAAAGACCCTAGGAAAAACAAGGATGCTAAAATGTATAAAGAAATTTCTTATAGAGAAGTAATAGAAAAGCAATTAAATGTTATGGACATTACTGCATTTACATTATGTTTTGAGAATAAAAAGCCAATCATTGTTTTTAATATCAAAGATCTTTCTAAATTACTAAAAGGAGACAAAATTGGAACTTTAATTAATTAATCGTGGAAATAAATAAAGCAATCTTTCTAAAGGGGGTAAAGNNTTATATGATGGTGTTTCGCAGATTGCGTTTATTGGGCGTTCTAATTCTGGTAAATCAACGACGATTAATTATTTAACGGGAGTAAAAAATCTGGCAATAACTAGCTCAACTCCAGGAAGAACACAACAAATTAATATATTTTTAATCAATAACTCTTTTTATTTTATAGACCTTCCGGGCTATGGTTATGCTAAAGCACCATTGAAAGTAAGGAAAAAAATACACTCTCTTATTAATTGGTATTTCTTTGAGTCAGGAATTAACCAGCACAAAATTGTTTTAATTGTTGATGCCAATGTAGGAATGACTAAAGATGATTTAGAAATGTTCTATGCCTTAAGAGATTATCAAAAAGATGTGATTATTTTAGCTAATAAGATTGATAAGATTAAGAAGTCAGAATATGATGATAAATTAAAAAAAATAGAAGAATTGACTTATCCCTTTAAAAACATTCCTTTTTCTGCTAAAAAGAAAATAGGAAAAGAAGAATTGTTAAACAATTTATATGTCTAATTATTACAAAAAATCAAACAATATTTTTGATCCTGAAAGCAAAGACCCATTCAAATTAAGTAGGTCAAAAATTGATTTATTTGTTGATTGTCCTCAATGTTTTTATTTAGACAGACGTTTAGGAATTAGTAGGCCTCCCAGTTTTCCATTTTCATTAAATAGTGCTGTTGATGCCTTATTGAAAAAAGAGTTTGACTTATACAGAAAACAAAAAGCACCCCATCCCTTAATTGAGGAATTTGGAATAGATGCTATTCCTTACGAACACAAAGATATTGATATTTGGAGAGATAATTTTACTGGAATGCAGTATCTTCACGAGCCAACTAATTTATTAGTTACCGGCGCGATTGATGATATATGGGTTAATTCTAGTGGAGAAGTAATTATTGTGGATTACAAAGCAACTTCAAAAACAAGTGAAGTTAATCTTGATGCTGAATGGCAAGATGGATACAAGAGACAAATGGAGATATATCAATGGTTGTTTATTAAAAATGGTTTTGATGTTTCTAAGACAGGATATTTTGTTTATTGTAATGGTGATATCGGTAAACCAGAGTTTGATAAAAAGTTAGAGTTTAATATTAAAGTTATTCCATATACTGGTGATACTTCTTGGATTGAAAATAAATTGATTGAGATCAAGGATTGTTTGATGAGTGATAAGATTCCTGAACCTAATCCAAATTGTGATTATTGTAATTATAGAAAAAATGCGGTAATGGCGAAAGTTAAACACGAGAAAAAATAATGGAAATAAAAGGAAAATCAGCGATTAAGGAATTGTTAGAAAATAATGTATTTTCTGTTTCTGCATACCTAAAACTTTTGAATGGAATTCTTAATTCTTTTGAGGCAAGAATAATTGGGGAAGTAAGCGAGGTAAAAATTAGCTCAGCTGGTCATGTTTACTTTTCATTAAAAGACAAAAAAGATGGAAGTGTTTTGTCTTGTGTTATTTGGAATTATGATTATAGAATTTGCGGAATAAAATTAGAAGAAGGAATGGAAATTAGGGCAAGTGGTTTTCCCGATGTTTATCCTCCTACAGGAAGATTAAGTTTTAAGGCAAAAACAATTCAATTAGCCGGAGAAGGAGAAATTAAGAAAGAATACGAGAAGCTCAAGAAAAAATTAGAAGAAGAGGGGTTATTTAGCGAAGAAAGAAAAAAAGAAATGCCATTATTTCCTAAAAAAATTGGAATAATTACTTCTAAACAGGGAGCAGTGATAAATGATTTTTTGAACAATCTTCAAAGATATGGATTTCATATTCAATTTATTGATTCAAGAGTTGAGGGGTTAGAAGCAGTAAATGATTTGATTGGTAGCATCAAAACATTTAAGAAAAAAGACATTGATGTTTTAATAATAATGCGTGGTGGTGGTTCTTTAGAATCATTTCTATCTTTTAATAATGAAGCACTGATTAGAGAAGTGGCAGACCTTCCTTTTCCTGTAATTACAGCGATTGGGCACGACAAAGATGTTCCCTTAGTTTGTTTAGTTTCTGATAAGACCGTTTCTACGCCATCAATTGCGGCTAGTTTCTTAAATGAATCATGGCAAAGATTAGAGATAGATTTAGATAATAAAAAAAGAGATATTTTTAATTCTTTTTCTTTTTTGATAAACAAAACAAAAAATGAAATTGATAATCTTTTCTTTACAATTAAAGGAAAAATTGAGAAAGTTATCAATAATTTTAAGATTA
This sequence comes from Patescibacteria group bacterium UBA2558, assembly GCA_002340425.1. Lineage (GTDB taxonomy): Bacteria > Patescibacteriota > Minisyncoccia > Minisyncoccales > Minisyncoccaceae > UBA2558. The sequence continues at coordinate 12,186 of DDMA01000010.1, forward strand.
TAGAATACAAAATTAAAGAAGTTATTCCTAAGAGATTAGAAAACGAAATTAAGAAGATAGGGGAGAGGATAAAAAATATTGAAGGGATAATAAAATATAATGACCCTCGAAGAAACCTTAAATTGGGATATTGTATTACTCGAAATGAAAAAGGAATAATTAAAAGTATAAAGAGTGTCAAGGAAAATGAAGATATAGATATTATGTTATATGATGGAATAATTAATAGTAAAATAAAAAAAATATATGAAAGAAAAAAATCTAAAAGGTAATTTAGAAAAACTAACTTCAATTGTAAATTGGTTTGAAGAGCAAGAAGAGATTGATGTTGAAGAGGGCCTTAAGAAAGTAAAGGAATCAGTTGAAATATTGAAAGAAACTAAGAAGCAATTCAGCGATATTGAAAATCAATTTGAAGAAATTAAAAGAGAAATTGAAGAATAATTTGATTATTTTATAAAAAAAGTATATTCTATTACTAGTACATTGGTAGGTGTTTGCGATGAAAAAGGCCAATGGTAGAAATGGAGCAAGACCTAGAGAGCCAAAAAGCAAGTCCAATGGCAATGGTAATGGCAATGGCAATGGTTATAATAAGTATGGTGTATGTTCTAAATGTGAAAAGGAAACAATTTTAACAGAGCACCATATTTGGAAACGCTCCGTATGGGGACCTAATGATTGCACTGTTTTCCTTTGCAGAGATTGTCATGATGAGCTTGAAAGAAAAGTAAGAATAATGGAAAATATGATTCTTCGGTTATTTATGTTTTGCTACGAGGCGCTTTATTATGACTTTATGAATGGCGAAGAAGAATTGAATGATGAACATATTATGAAAATATGTTTTGGTGGTCTTGAGGAAATTAAAAAGAGTGTTACTGAATCTATTGAATTAGAAGAAGACTGGGCTATAAAAAGAATGCAAAACAAGGTTTCATTAAAAAAAATAGAGGAATGAATCATTGCCTCTTTTTTAATATTATAATATAATTAAGTTGTAATAATAAATAATATCAATATGAACATATTAAATGATGATAATTTGGAAGAAGTTATATCAGGAGGAAACCCTATATTGTTAGATGTGTATACGGAATGGTGTCCTCCTTGTAAGATATTAGGACCGATATTAGAAAAAATGGAAGAAGAGTACAAAGGTAGGGTTGATTTTTATAAAATGGACTTAGATCAAAACCCAATAACAGGAAATACTTTCGGAATTGATAGAATTCCAACTGTAATTTTATTTAATAATGGTGAAGCTAAAAGTTTTTTTGTGGGACTAAGAGAAGAAGAAGATATAAGAAGCTGGATAAATAAAAATATATGAATGAAGAAATAGAAAAGTTAAAAAAAGAATATGGTGACTACGCTAAAAAAAATGGATTTAATTTAAACCCTAACGAAAAGATTGTAGAAGGAGTATTAAATGGTTTGATTGCTAGAAAAGAAAACTTTGGAGAAAGATATTGTCCCTGTAGAAAGATGACAGGAATTAAAAAAGAAGACAAAAGAATAATTTGTCCTTGTGTTTATCACAAAGAAGAAATTGAGAGAGATGGTCATTGTTTTTGTAACCTTTTTACTCGTTAATTCTTCTAACGTATTCTCCTGATTCAGTATTAATTTCTATAATGTCTCCTTCTTTTATAAACAAGGGGACATTTATTTTTACTCCCGTTTCAATTGTTACTGATTTATTTCCACTTTGAGCCCGATCTCCTTTTACACCAGGTGGAACTTCAGTAACTTTTAAGTTTACTTTTATAGGAACAATAATATTAATAATCTTATCTTTAAAAATAACTGTTGTTACAGTTTCTCCGGCTTTCAAAAATTTACTAGCATCTCCAATTAATGACCCTTCTAATTCAAATCTTTTTGCTGGGTTTTCTTTTTCCGAAAAAACATACTTGCCTTTATTATTGTATATAAAGGTGGCTTCTTGTTTTTCTATTTCTCCCTCTTCAAAAGAATCTCTTGGTTGAGCCGTTTTAGAAATTACAGTTCCATTGATAAGATTTTTGAGTTTCATTTGGAGATATGAATGACCTCTGCCCTTAAAAGTATTTTGCGCTTCAACTATTTCGTATGGTTGATCGTTAATTGTAATAATTGCCCCTTTTTTTAGTTCTGAATATGATAACATATGTGTATTATTTTAATTATTATTCTTCAATTCTCCATTCTATTTTATCTTCTTTATCAGCATATTCAAGCCATTCACCACTATCATCAATAACATACCATTTTTTCTTCGCTTGAGACCACACCATTGGTTGATTATTATAATATGGTTTCTTGACTATTTCTTTTGGTTTTAATTTGTCTAATTCTAACCACTTCTTTAAAACGGTCTCAATTGAATAATCAAGTTTTCTTGAATTGGCCCAATTAGCAACTATCGTAATTGCTTCTTTTGCTTTTGGGACAGAACCAGCTAATTCTATTAATTCTTTAGCTGGTCTTGTAAACCGAGAATAGATTATCTTTTTCTTTTTAGCTGATTCTTTAATTTCGTCAAGAGTGAGACCCTTTGTTTCAAAGAAATGATTTACTACTTTTTGTATGTCTGTTTCTTTATCCATTTATTTTTTTAATAATTTCTAAATAAAAATCTTTTGCTTTTTCTAATTCTTTTTCTCCTAATGGAGTTATTTTATAGATTCTTTTTCTTTTTTCTAATCTGCTTTCTACATAATTCTTTTCTTCTAATCGATAGAGAACTCTGTAAGGGGTTATATTCCCGGGCTTAAACCCAAACTCTTTTTCTATAATTGAATACATATCCCAAGCATAGTGGGGCCCTCTTTTTAAGACAATAAGGATGTATATCCAAAGATTTTCTTTCGTATTTAGTTTTATAAATCTCTCGTATGGTGTCATAATCTTGACAAAGTATTTTACATGCGTAAAATATAAGTATAATAATAAACATATATAATATGGCAAATAAAACAGAAAAAAACAAGAAAGAAATTAGGATTGCGATTGCCGGAATAGGTAATTGCTGTAGTGCTTTAGTTCAGGGAATACATTACTACAAGGATGTTGATAGTAATGATGAATTAGTGCCTGGTTTGATGCACAATATAGTTGGGGGATATAAGATATCAGATATTAAAATTGTTGCCGCTTTTGACATTGATAAAAGAAAAGTTGGCAAGGATATTTCTGAAGCAATTTTTGAAAAACCAAATTGCACAAAAATATTCTGTAAAGATATTCCTAAAACAGGAACTATTGTAAAAATGGGACCAATTTTAGATGGAGTTGCTGACCATATGAAGGATTATCCAGATGACCAAACATTTTTACCTTCTGATAAAAAAGCGGTTGATGTTGTTGAAGAATTAAAGAAAAATGAAGTTGATATTTTAGTAAATTATATGCCAGTTGGCTCTCAAAAGGCAACCGAATTTTACGCCAAAGCATGTTTAGATGCAGGAGTAGCTTTTATTAACTCAATGCCTGTATTTATTTGTTCAGATGAAAAATGGGAAAAGAAGTTTAGAGAGAAGAATATTCCTTGTATTGGAGACGATATTAAATCACAAATTGGAGCAACTATTACTCACAGAGTTTTATCTCACTTATTTGCTGAAAGAGGAGTTGCTATTGACCGATCATATCAATTAAATGTGGGAGGCAATACTGATTTTTTGAATATGCTTGAAAAAAATAGATTAGCCAGTAAGAAATTCTCAAAAACTGAAGCTGTTGAATCTCAATTAGCAAAAAGATTAAGTTATGATAATTTACATGTTGGTCCATCTGACTGGGTTCCTTTCTTGAAAGATAATAAAGTTTGCTTTATTCGCATAGAAGGAAGAAAATTTGGTGATGTGCCAGTTGAGTTAGAATTAAGATTATCAGTTGAGGATTCTCCTAACTCAGCAGGTTGTGTTATTGACGCTATTAGATTATTAAAGATTGCATTAGACAGAGGGATTGGTGGAGCATTATTATCACCATCAGCTTACTTTATGAAACATCCAATGCAACAATTTACGGATGAAAAAGCAAGGGAAATGATCGAAGAATTTATTCTTAATAAAAGAGAAAGATAATAATATAATAATATGGAACCAATAGAAAGATTTAAAAATTCATTTCAAGAGGGAAATCTTTGGATATATATATTGTCTCTTGGTAGAGAAGTAGAAGTTAAAGAGAGAGATGTTACTAGGTTAATTTTTGAAAAGTTTGGATTTTTACCAAACAATTTAATGGTGAAAACAGTATTGTTTAGATTGAAAAATGATGGATATATAAGCAAAGAAAAGTTTGCAGGTGAGAAAGCTTATAAAACGACACCAAAAGGTATTGAAGAATTAAAGAAGATGAAATCGATTGTTGATGAAACAATGGAAAAAATATGTTAGATACTAAAAGACATTGGTTTAAGGGGATAGAAAGAAAAGTTGGTTTTATTTTTTCAAAATTTCACCCCAATTTTTATACAATTATCTCTCTTGTTTTTGCTTTATGCGGGTTTTTGTTTCTTATTAAAGATTTAATAGTATTAGCATTAATATTTTTCATATTAGCGGCAGGTATGGATTTTGTAGATGGAAGTGTTGCTAGATTTAGAAAAATTACTACAAAAAAAGGAGCATATTTAGATACAATTTTTGATAGATATGTTGAAGCTATTTTCTTGTTTGGTCTTCTTTTTTTACCTTTTCCTGTTGTCATTTTTCCTTCTTATATCTGGATATTTTTAATCCTTTTTGGAGCGATGATGACAACTTATGCAAAGTCAGCGGCCAAAGAGAAAGAATTATTAGAGGGTGAATTAAAGGGAGGTATTTTTTCAAGAGCTGAAAGATTAATAATGAGTTTTATTATTTTGTTGTCTTTGATTGTGACTCCTCAATATACAATATATTTAATAATTCTAATGGCAGTATTATCTAATATTGCGGCAATTCAAAGGATATATCGCTCACTTAGATTATAATTTCATTTTAGATAAGAAAGGAGTAAATATCTGATAAATAGGGGCCTTCTTGCCAAGGCCTCTTGTTTTTTTATTAATAATAGCGTTTTTGAAATCTTCTATTGTAGTAACATCTGCTTCAGTATAGGCATAGCCAACTCCTTTATGATGATGACTATCGCTTCCGGCGGTCATTCCTAAATTATAATCTTTAGCAAATTGAAGAGCTTTTTTATCTGGTGACGATAATGGTTTTCTTGCATTAAAAACTTCAATAGCATCAATTATGTCTAAATAGTTTTCTAATTTATCTCTAAATCCTTCTCCATTGTGAAATGGATGAGGGATTATAACTAATCCATTTTGCTTTTTTATTTCTTCCATTACGATTTTCGGGTCTTTTTTGTAACCATCGATTTGTTTATTAAGAAATAAACCTAAGATATCTCCTTTTGTGGTTTTTATTTCTTGACCTAAAACAATTAAGAAATTATGTTTTTTTCCTAAAGATATTGCTTCTTCCCATCCGTTAGTGTTTTCATGGTCTGTAATCGCAATTCCATCAAGGCCCATTTTTTTTCCTTGAATAATTATTTTTTCTATATCTGATCCGGCATCATATGAGTGTTTTGTATGACAATGTAGGTCTATTTTCATATAGTTATTATACTATTATTTTGACAAAGAGCAATGAATTGATTACTATTAAAGTGGAGTTGGTATAATGGTTAAGGAAGGCATTATCTTAACATATTATAGGGTAACATATAATCAATTCCTAAAAGATTTAGATCTTTTAGGTCAAATCGGTAAGAATAACATCAAGACAGAAAAAGACAAAATACACATTTTCTGTTCTGACGACCATCAATTAGATTTATTGATAAACAAGTTAGGAAAACCGATTAATCAAAGAAGGACATAGTTCCTTCTCTTTACGTTTAAGGAATAGCTTGTTATTATCTAACTATGAAAAAAAAGATATTTATTGCTATTAACTTGCCAGAAAAAATAAAAAGTGAGTTAGTGAGTTATCAAGAAAAGATAGATAGATTTTTTGATGATACTTGTCCCATCAAATGGACTAAAAAAGATAATTTACATATCACAATGTTTTTTATTGGCTTTGTTGAATATGATGAGTTAATTGATGTTTTTAATAAAACAGAAAAAGCATTAGAAGATCTTGAGCCATTCAAAATTAAAATAGATTCAATAACTTATGGTCCCTTGGGTAAAACACCGAAGATGGTTTGGGCTAATGGTGAGAAAATACCAAGTATTGTTGAAGTAAACAGGAAATTAGAAGAATCTCTTTTTGAGATAAGGCCGACTGAGTATGAATTTACTCCTCATATTACATTAGGAAGAATTATTCAATGGCAATTTAAGAGAATTGATGAAGATCAAATACCTCAAATAGAAGAATATCCCAATCTATCTTTTAATGTTAATTCAATTGATATTATGGAGAGTGTAAAAGGAAGATATGTTATCTTAAAGTCAATTAATTTATGAAAATACATTTTGTAGGCATCGGAGGAATAGGTGTTTCTGCTCTAGCTCAATATTACTTGCTTAATGGACATAGTGTTTCTGGTGAGGATGTTGTTAGTAAAGGAGAAATTATAGAAAAGTTAAAAGAGATGGGGGTAAATATTTCAAAAGTAGATTCTTGTGATTTAGTTATTTATAGTCCTGCTGTTGATAGAAATCAAATTAAAATCAAAGCCCCTAAAATTATGAGTTATCCTGAAGCATTGGGTGAAATATCAAAGAAATATTTTACTATTGCTATTTCAGGAACACATGGAAAAAGTACAACAACAGCGATGCTTTCCTTAATTTTAATTGAAGCAGGGCTTGATCCAACAGTTATAGTTGGCACAAAATTAAAAGAATTTAACGGTTCTAATTTTAGAATGGGTCATTCTCAATATCTAATTATTGAGGCTTGTGAGCATGAAGCATCATTTTTGAATTATCATCCAGATATTGGAGTAGTATTAAACATTGAAGCAGATCATCTTGATTATTATCAAAATATTGAAAAAATTAGAGATGCCTTTGCTACATTTGAATCTCAATCAAAAAAAGTTATTAAAAATGTACCCGTAATTGATGACTTAAAGATGAATGTTCCTGGTCTACACAATAAATTAAATGCTTCTTTTGCTGTTGCGGTTGCTCGTGAGATAGGAATTAGTGATGAGGTTTCTTTTAGGGCAATATCTAAATTTTCTGGAACATGGAGAAGGTTTGATGAACATATTTATAATAATTTAATTATTATTGATGACTATGCTCATCATCCAACAGAGATATTAGCAACAATTAAAAGTATAAGAGAGAAGTATCCTGATAAGAAAATATATTGTTTTTTTCAGCCACACCAACATCAGAGAACCTTTTTATTGTTAAATGACTTTGTCGATGCTTTTAATCAATCATTAAAAATTATAGACAAATTATTTTTAATTGATGTATATGATGTTTGTGGTAGAGAAAGCAAAGATATTAAAATTAATTCTCAAGAAATAGCAAAAATGGTTGAAGGGTTAGAGTATATTAAAAAAGAAGATGTTTCAAAAGAGATAAATGAGGCCGATGTCGTTATTTTTATGGGAGCAGGGGATATATATAATTTAAGTTGTGATATTAGGAAGAATGTAATATAATGCAATGTGACAAATTTAATAAACAATAAATATATAAACAATGAATAAGAAAACAAGCTATATTATAATATTTTCTCTTCTTGTTGTTTTAACAATAGGAATTATTTTTACTGACTACGTTAAACAACTAGGCACTATCCTAGCTGATGCAAGTGTTCCTAATCCTGGCCACTCCTTGAGTGAAATAGAAGGATACGAAAACTTAGCAACTAAAGCCTACGTCGATAATGCTCTTTCTGGAATCTCAGGATCTAACTGGACAATAAGCGGAAGTGATATTTATAGACCTAGTGGCAATGTTGGAATAGGAACAGCAAGTCCAGGGGCAAAACTTACAATTGCTGACAACGGATCTCCTATGGGTGCAAGATTTCTTGATATCGGTGATGATGTTTACTTAACAGACATTGACTTATCAAATACTCTTGGTATTTATGGTATTCAAGATATTACTCGGTCACGTCTTAAACTTGGCTCAACAGGAGGTATAATATCTGGCTATAATAATAATATTGGTATTAATCAAGCACTTCCTGCTTACAGGTTAGATGTTAATGGCACAGGAAGATTTACAGATGCAGTTATTGTAGGAGATCCGACATTAGACTCTCATGCGGCAACTAAAGAATATGTTGATAGCCATTCAGGGGGACTACCAACAGGAGGTACTGATGGAGCTGTCTTGAGAATGACAAGTAGTGGCCCCATATGGGACGCACCATTGACATGGCCAGGATCTACTCATTCTGTATACGATTGTGTTAAAATTGGTGGCACAGAATTTGATACTGGAAGTGGAACAATTTGTAGACTTCCCTCGGGAACGGTACCACCATACTGGACACAGGCTGAAAACTGGGCGAGATACTATCCAACTATGTGGGGTGGAGATGTTTGTGGACGACACACATCATTCGCGTCAACTGCTGAGTTCGCTAATGAGCTAACGACGCACGTGTACCCAACAACAGACACTTCTTACACATGCGGGGGTTGTACGTATGGGTGTTCATCAAACTATTGGATAGAGAATCCAGGATGCGTAGACTGTGGTTTCCAACAATTTAATTTCAATTCAGAGTTGGTAGAACACGAAACAACAAATCGCGTAGAAGTTGGTATATATTGATTTAGTTCTTGTGCTTAATTTCTTGCTCAAGGGTCATTCCTTGGGCTTTTTCTTGAAATAGTTATTATTTATCTATCTTTCTATTATATATATCCAAAAGTTAAAATTACTATTGCTATTCAATTGATTGAATAGTATAATAATAACAGATAAAATGATAGATAATACAAGAACTGGTGATGTGAAAACATCAGTAATCTAGATAATAGTTGAAATTAAGATGTTATTGACTTAAAAATATGATGGAAATACCATTTTCAATATATTTAATAATTCCAAGTAGCATATTTATACTGTTAGTTGGCTTATTTGTATTAGTAAGGGACAGAAAACAAGAAAGTAGATTGTTCTTTTTTCTTGCTTTTGCCCAGTTTTTATGGTCTTTGATTGCTTTTATTGTCTGGCAAGATAGTGTTTTTCAGAGTATAAAAGGAGGTATTATTTTAGACAAACTTTTGGTTTTATTGATATTTTTAATGCCAATATTTCTTTATCACTTTACAGTTTCTTTTTGTAAAATTAAGACAACTAAATTACAATTTTTCATTATTTATATCGTTTCAGCATTTTTAGTTTTATTTTTAGATAAAGAAGTGCTTGTTAATGGTATATTTTTCTATCAGTGGGGCGATTGGGGTCTTCAAGGACTAATTCATTATTTATTCTCATTTTTTATTTTAATTTTATTAACATTGCCACTTTACAATATCTTTAAGATATGGAAAGGCAAAAATGGGGCAAAAGTTAAAAGTGAAATTATTTTCTGGACAATAGTTGTTTTAATGGCATTTGGAATAATTATATTTGATATGTTGCCTGTTTATGGATATAGTTTTTATCCGTTATTTTATTTAACGATACCCATTTATGCACTTGTGATGGCCTATATTCTTATCAATAAAAAACCTTTGTCATCAATAGCAACAAATGATATTTTAGTAATTGCAATTTTGACATTCTTATCATCTTTCATTATATTTCCCAGTATGGAAATATCAACAATAGAAAGAGTGGTAATCTTTTTCTTAATTTCCATACTTTCATTTTTGGTTTTGAAGCATTCAAATGAATTGGCTGAGCAAAAAATTAATTACGAAAAAAAAATTGAAGAGGGAACAAAGGCAATTGAGGCAAAAAATGCAGAACTTACCGAAATAAAGAATCGCCTTGAAAACACAAATTCAATATTAGAAAAAAAAGTAGAAGAAAGAACAAAAGAACTGCAAGGGCTAAATGATACTTTAGAAAAATTAGTTAGAGAGAGAACAAAAGAATTAGAAAGAAAAACAAAAGAATTAGAGGAAAAAATAAGGGAATTAGAATATTTTAGTGAGGCCTTTATGGAAAGAGAAAACAAAATGATTGAGTTAAAGTCAAGAATTAGAGAATTAGAAGAAAATAAATAATATGGAGAGGTTGTTAATAAAAGAAATATCAAATCACGAGGGAGAAAAAATTACTATAAAAGGAAGGATTTTTAATATCAGAAACTTAGGTAGTATTTCTTTTTTAATTATTAGAGATTATTCAGGAGTTGTTCAAGTTGTTGCAAGTAAAGACGCAGAAGTTAATTCAGGTGATATAGTTTTGGTCGAAGGGATAGTCAAGAAAGATGAAAGAGCTAAGGGCGGCTATGAAATGAAAGCAGAAAAGATTGAAATAATTACTAAAAGTAAAGAAACACTACCATTTGATTTAGAAAAAGATGATATTAACTTAAATCTCAATACATTACTTGATTATAGAGTTCTTTCTTTAAGGCATCCAAAAGTGCAATCAATATTTAGATTGTATGATCTTTTATTGAAAAGCTATGATGAGGCAATGAGGGAAGAGGGTTTTGTTGAAATTAAGACCCCAAAGATATTAGGGTCTGCAAGTGAGGGTGGAGCAAACTTTTTTCAAGTTGATTATTTTGACAAAAAAGCAGTATTAGCTCAAAGTCCTCAGTTTTACAAGCAAATTATGGTTGGGGTTTTTGATAGGGTTTTTGAGATTGGACCTGTTTTTAGAGCAGAGCCACATTTTACAACTAGGCATGTTAATGAATACATTAGTTTAGATGCTGAGATGGGATACATTGACAATTTCTATGACGTAGCAAAAACACTTAATCGGGTGATTAAAAAAATGTTTTCTCAGATGGGAATTGAAGATGTGCCAGAAGAAATACCATACGTTAAATTATCAGAAATAAGGAAAATTATTAAAGAAAAGTATAACTATGATATTCCAGAAGAAACAGATATTGATCCGAGAGGAGAAGAACTTGCTGGTCAATACGCAAAAGAAGAGTTTAATTCTGACTTTATATTTTTAACTCATTATCCAATTGACTATCGGCCATTTTATACAATGTCTGATGGCAAAGAAGCGATGGGTTTTGACTTATTATACAAAGGATTAGAAATAGCAACAGGTGGACAAAGAATAAATGAATATGACGAATTAGTTGAAAGTATGAAAAGAAAGAATATAGAAGCAAGTGGAATGGAGTTTTATATCAATGCTTTTAAGTATGCCATCCCTCCTCATGGTGGATGGGGGATGGGGTCTGAAAGAATTATTAAACAAATATTAGGTCTTGATAATATTAAAGAAGCAGTTTTATTCCCCAGGGACGTTAAAAGAATTACTCCATGAAGAAAATAATTATTCCAGTTATTTTTGTTTTGTTATTGTCTTTTCTTTTAATTCAAAGAAGTGATTTTACTATTGCTAATCAAGAAATTAAAGTAGAAAGCGTTGATTTATTTAGACCATTAAGCAAAGATAAAATTAATGAACTCAATATAGAATCAAACAATTTTCTCTCTGTTTTTATTAAAGATGGCAAAGAAATAATTTTATCAGAGAAGAAAGCAGATGAAGTAATTGCGATTGCTTCACTAACTAAATTGATGACAGCAATTATTGTTTTAGAAAATTATAATCTTGATGATTTAATTCAGATTAGTGCATCAGCTATCGCTACTTATGGAGATGCGGGAAATCTACAAATTGGAGAAATTATGACGATAAGAGATCTTTTATATATTACTCTGATAGAGTCAAGTAATGATGGCGCAGAGGCCCTTGCTGAAAAAATGGGAGTGAGTACTTTTGTGTACAAGATGAACGAAAAAGCAACTAGTTTAGGAATGAATAATACTTGGTTTATTAATCCCAGTGGGTTAGATGAAGAAAATTTATATAATTTTTCTACTGTAAATGATTTAAAAAAAATGGTAGTTTACATACTAGAGAATCATAGCTTGATAGCGGAAATATTATCATTACCAGAAAAAGAATTAACTAGTCATAGTGGAATTAGTAGAACAATTAAAAATACCAATGTTTTATTAAAAGAAAGCGATGCTTATTTATGGGGAAAGACCGGTTATACCAATAGAGCTAATGGTTGTTTAATTTTAATATTAAATAACTTTTCAATAAATAATAATCAAGGATATGTAATTAATATTATTGCAGGCGCTGATGATAAGTTTGGTGAAGCAAGGAAATTAGAACAATGGTTAGAAGAATCATTTATTTGGTAATATTATGGGTATTTTAACTTTTAATGTAATTAAAATTTTAGTTTTGGCTTTTGTAGCATCAATAATTTCTATGGTTATTGCTCATTATTTAATTGGCTTTTTATACAAAATAGAGTTTTGGAAAAAGAAAGCAAGAGACAAAACAATAGACGGAAAAGAACCATCAGTATTTTTATCTTTTCATAAAGAAAAAGAAACTAATACTCCTAGGGGTGGAGGAATAGTAATATGGTTAAGTATTATCATTCTTTTATTGATAGTGTTGATATTAGGAAAAATTACTGATGTATGGTGGATTGAAAGATTAAACTTTTTATCAAGAAAAGAAACATGGATACCATTATTTGCTTTAATTACCGCTTCAATAATTGGACTAATTGATGATATTTTAGTTGTTTATGGCAAAGGCAAGTATGTTGGTGGAGGACTAAAATTTAAGACAAGGTTAATTCTTGTTACCATTATTGGAGTAATAGGTGGCTACTGGTTTTATTATAAATTAGGATGGAGCTCAATTTATATACCATTATTATTTGATTTTCCTTATGGTTTTTATTTAGATATTGGAATATGGTATATTGTCCTGTATGTTATAGTAAGTTTGGCTTCATGGGCTAGTGGGGTTGTTGATGGAATAGATGGTTTAGCAGGTGGTGTTTTTGGTACTATTTTTGCTGCCTTTGCTTTTATTTCTTTTAGTCAGGGATTGTATGATTTAGCAGCTTTTTGTCTTATTATATGCGGAACGTTATTTAGTTTTCTTTGGTTTAATATCCCACCGGCGAAGTTCTATATGGGTGAAACGGGCATTTTAGGGCTTACAATGGCAATGACAGCAGTGGCCTTTATCACTAATTCTGTCGTTGTTTTACCAATTATTGCTGGAGTTTTAGTAATAGAAACAGGTTCAGTAATAATACAGTTGATATCTAAGAAAATTAGAGGTAAAAAGATATGGCAATCAACGCCAATTCATCATCATCTCGAAGCAAAAGGATGGAAACCATATCAAATTACAATGAGGTTTTGGATTATTAGTGCTTTATTTGCAATATTAGGAGTTTCAATTCAATTATTAAGATGAAATTTTATTACGAAAAATATTCTTACAAAATAATAGGTAAAAATCTTCATATATCTTTTTTATTTAAAACAGATGATATTAGGTTTACACCTAATGTTATTATTGAGAACGTTTCCTTGAAGGGAAAAGATAAAAAGGTAATAGATAATTTAGTTTTTAACTTGGGAATGATAGAAATGTTTTCCTATTGGAAAGCTACCTGTTATCCACAAATTATTATTAGAGCAGGCGCATTAGATANNAAAATTATTACTTAATGGAATGGGACAATTCTTTTATGAGAATAAAATTAAGAAAACATCTTTTAAGATTATTTCTGAAGGAAAAAGTGATTTCAAGAAAGGAAAAGTTACTGGCAAAAAAATATTAATTCCTGTTGGTGGAGGCAAGGACTCGGCGGTAACCCTTAATATCTTTAAAGAAAGCAATCCAGCTTGTTTTGCTCTTAATCCTGACAAGGTAATTTTGAAAATGGTTGGCAAAAGAGAATTAATAATTGCCCGAAGAAAAATTGAAAAGAATCTTTTAGATATGAATAGGAAGGGGTTTTATAATGGACATACTCCTTTTGTTGCATATTTATCATTTTTATCTATTTTAGTTTCTTATTTATTTAATAAAAATTACATTGCTTTTTCTAATGAAGATAGTGCTAATGAAGAAAATGTTATTTGGCAAGGAAGAAAAATAAATCACCAGTATTCAAAAACATATGAATTTGAAAAGGACTTCAGAGATTATTGTTCTAAATATTTAATGGACAATGTAGAATATTTTAGTGCCTTGAGAATGCTTTATGAATTACAGATTGGACTAATTTTCTCTCATATGAAGGATTATCATCATATATTTTTAAGTTGTAATGAGGCAAACAAGACAAATTCTGGAACAAAAAAGAAAACAGGGAAGTGGTGTAATAATTGTCCAAAATGCCTTTTCACTTACTTAATACTTTATCCGTTTTTGACAAAAAAGGAATTATTGTCTATCTTCAAAGAAGATTTATTTGAGAATAAAAAGCTGTTACCGATATTAAAAGAGTTAACCGGAGAGAAAAAAGTAAAACCATTTGAATGTGTTGGCACTAGGCGTGAGGTCTTAGTTGCCCTTTATCTTGGAAGTAAAAAAGAAGAGAAACCATATATGATTAAGTATTTTGAAAAAAATATATTTCCTAAGTATGAAAATTGGGAAAAGATGGCTTCAGAAGTAATGGATCATTGGAATAATAAAAATTTTATACCTAAAGAATTTAAATTATGATTAAAAAGAAACTAATTTTAGAAAAAACAGATAATGAATTTGAAATAAATGGTGTTTTTAACCCAGGGTGTTATCAAGAAGGAGATTTTGTCCATATGTTTTATAGAGCAATTAGCTCAACGACAAATTCTTCCATTGGTTATGCTAAACTTAATAAGCACAATGAAATTATTGAAAGAAACAGTGAGCCAATAATTAAAAGAGATTTTGATTACGAGCGTCATGGAGTAGAGGACCCCAGAATTGTTAAAGTTGACGATACTTTCTATATTTTTTATGTTGCTTATGACGGAAAAAATGCTCTAACAGCATACGCAACAGGAAGTGATTTGTTTAATATAGAAAAGAAGGGGATTATTAGTCCAACAATTAAATATAGTGAAGTTAAAAAAATAATTCATGGTCCTCAGAGATATATAGATCAGGCAGATTTATATATTAAAAATGTTGGAGAAGATATTTTATTTTGGTCCAAAGATGTTTTTTTATTTCCGGAAAAAATTAATGGCAAATTCTATATGATGATTCGTGTTCTTCCAGACATACAAATAATTTCATTTAATAATTTTGATGAAATTAATAATGATTTTTGGATAAATTATTTTTTTAAGGGATTGAATGATTCAATAGTCATTGAATGTTTAGATGGTAGGCATGTTGGTGGAGGATGTCCACCAATTAAAACTCCCGATGGTTGGCTTATTATATTTCACTCTGTTGACAGCAATAGAGTATATCATACTTCAGTAGCACTACTTGATCTTGATAATCCCTTAAAAGTAATATCACGATTAAAAGAACCATTATTTTCACCTACGGAAGATTGGGAAAAAGAGGGCGCTGTCCCTAATGTTGTTTTTGCTACTGGAACAGCAATTTTTGATGATAGATTATGTATTTATTATGGAGCAGCAGACAAAAGAATAGGTGTCGCAGAGTTATCACTAAAAGGACTTCTTAAAAAACTATGCTAGTATTTATTTCAACTTTTGTTCCTAGAGAATGTGGAATAGCCACTTTTACGAGAGATCTTTTTGATTCACTCAATACGGGAAAGGGAATTGTTGCTATGAGCGATAGAAAATATCACTATGATGAAAGAGTTATTGGGGAAATCAAAGAAGACAAAATTAATGACTATATTAAAATAGCTCAGAAATTAAACAATAATGATGATGCTAAGTTAATACATATTCAACATGAGTTTGGCATTTTTGGTGGAGAATATGGAGAGTATATTCTCCACTTTTTAAATGAAATTAAAAAACCAGTAGTTATTACTTTCCATACGGTGTTGCCTCAACCAGAGGAAAAAAGAAAAGAAATTATTCAAAAAATCTCTCAAAAAGTTAAGGCAATTATAGTAATGAATCTTGAGTCCAAAAAAATACTTGAAGAAGATTATAATATTCCTAAAAATTTAATATTTTATATTCCTCACGGAATACCTAGCGTTCCATTATCAGATGGTCAAAAAGAAAAGAAAGAACTTAAATTAGAAAAAAATATTGTTTTATCAACCTATGGTTTGATTAGTGCGGGGAAAGGAATAGAATATTTTATTCAAGCGTTAAGCGAAGTTGTTAAATATTTTCCCAACGTTAAATATCTTATTTTAGGCGAAACTCATCCAATAGTTAAAAGAAAAGAGGGGGAAAAGTATAGGAATTTTTTGAAAAGCGAGGTTAGACGATTGGGACTACAAAAGAATGTTTGGTTTTATAATAAATATTTGAATACTAAAGATATTGAATATTTTTTGAATGCAACAGATTTATATTTATCTCCAATTCTTGATCCTAAACAATCAGCGAGCGGAACAATGTCTTTTGCTTTAGGATGTGGTAAACCAGTAGTTAGCACAAGCACATCTTATGCTAAAAACATTATTAAAGAGAATAAAGGTATTTTAGTTGGTTTTAGAAATCCGGAAGAAATATCTAAGGCTATTATTGAAATAATTAGTAATCCTCAAAAGATGAAACAAATGGGTTTAAATGCATATGTAGAGTCAAGATTTATGACATGGGATAATATTGCCTTAAAACATCTTAGAGTTTATAAGAAATATATAAATATTAGTTTAAAATGTCCTAAATTAAAACTTGATCATTTGAAAAGGTTAACTGATGATTATGGAATAATCCAATTTGCTAATAACACTGTTCCTGATATAAGTCACGGTTATTCAATGGATGATAATGCTAGGGCACTAATAGTAGCAGTAAATGAGGCAGAAGATAATTTAGCAAATATTTATTTAAATTTTATTAGGAAAAATCAAAAGGAAGATGGAAGTTTCTATAATTATGTTAATAAAGATAGGATTGTTGAAAATGGGGAAATTGCCGAAGATGTTCAAGGAAGAGTTTTTTGGGCTTTAGGAAAAACATCAAAAGGAAAAGATATATTTGATAAGGCATTGCCATATATTAAAAATATACAATCACCAAGAGCAAAGGCATTTGCTATTATGGGCTTAAAGGAAGAAAAAGAATTAATGAAAAAATTTGCTGATGATTTAGTAGATTTATTTGTTAAAGGAAAAAATAAAAAATGGAACTGGTTTGAGGATTGCTTAACTTATTCAAGTAGCAGAATCCCAGAAGCATTGTTATTTGCATACTCCAATTTAAATGAAAAAAAATACCTTGATGTCGCTCAAAAAAGTATAGATTTTTTAGTAAGTAAAACTTTTAGTAAAAATGAATATATTCCCATTGGTCAAAATGGTTGGTTTTTGAAAAATAAAAGAAGAGCTCTTTTTGATCAGCAACCAGAAGACCCATCCTCAATGGTTGAATTACTTGTTTATGCTTACGAAATAACTAAAAAAGAAGAATATAGAAAAAAAGCAATTATTGCATTTGAATGGTTTTTAGGAAAAAACCATTTAGGACAAGTAGTTTATGATGACTCAACAGGTGGATGTTACGATGGATTAGGAAAAAATTCATTAAATATTAATCAAGGAGCAGAATCAACAATTTGTTATTTAATGGCTAGGATTGCCATTGGGAGAGTTCTTTCTTAAGCTCTTCTATTTTATTGACGCCGATTGGGTCAACTTTATTTTCAAGAGCTAAATAATACGAAGTCCACAAAGATAATATAATTAAATTGATTGGATTATCTTTTAATGTAATTGTTTTGTATTTCTTTTTAAAAATTTCCATTCTTAATTTGACTCTTGGATGGTCTAATTCATCTTCAATGAGAATAAAAGAGAAATCTTTCTCATTAATTCCTTCTACCTCATTATGATTAAGTTCTGGAAAAACATTATTAAATGCTGGATTTTTAGAATTTTCATTAAAGTTAATTTTCCAGATATATCCAATTGATTTATTTTTGTTTGATGAGTATATAAGGGGAATAGTTCCCTTTACTTTTTTAGCAATTTCTTTTCCAAGACTTTCATTATCTTTTATTTCAAAATCAATCTTTTTATTTACTATTTTGAGAAGAGCTTTGATACTATATCCTAATGCCATTCGGGGGGGAATAGAGCTATCTGGTAACTCAATATATGGGAGGGCATTATTCTTGGCAATTTCTATTAATTGACCTCCCGAAGAAACAATAATTAAAGGTATTTTTGCTTTTAAGGCACAGTAACATGTGTCCAATACTTCTTCGGTATTTCCAGAAAAAGAGCTTAAAATTAATAGTGATTCTTTATTAATTTTATGGGGCAAACCATAATCAGAATGAACTTGAATGTTTAACTCAGGGAAAATATCCCTAATTATATCTGCCGACAGATGAGAGCCACCCATTCCAGCAACAAAGAAATCTTTTGATTTTTTTAATTTATCTCGATTTCTTATTGTTGGTTTATAATCAAATTGTTCTTTGAAATTTTTGATTATTTTCATAATTGAAGTATAGCATATTTTATGATAGATTGTAACTATGAAGATTGAAGAACTAAAAAATAAAAAGGTGTTGATTTTAGGAATTGGCAGAGAAGGATTAGATACTTTGAAATATCTTAAAGAAGTTTTTCCGAAAAAGATTTTTGCGATTGCTGATCAAAAAGAAGAGCTTGATAGTAAAACAAAAAAAGCCATTGAGGGGATGGATGTTTTTTTAGGCAAAGATTATTTAAAAAATGTAAAAGATTTTGATGTGATTATTAAGTCACCAGGAATTCCATTTTTTAAATATAAAGATAAATTAACTAGTCAAACAGAATTATTCTTTGATAATTGTCCGGGGGAAATAATAGGGGTTACTGGTACAAAAGGCAAGAGCACTGTTGCTTCTCTTATTCATTCGATATTAAAAGGATCATATTTAGTAGGGAACATTGAGACACCATCTCTAAGTTTTCTTTCAAAAGCAAAAAAAGATGATATCTTTGTCTATGAGCTTTCTTCTCATCAATTAATGAATCTCAAAAAAAGTCCTCATATTGCAGTTTTTTTAAATATATATCCAGAACATCTTGATTATTATAAGAATTTTGAAGAATATTTTTCAGCTAAAAAAAATATATATAAATATCAAAGCGAGTCCGATTATTTAATTTTTAATCCTGAAATAGAGCCAAAAACAAAAGCGAAAAAAATAAAAATTGACGTCAATGACTTTGCGCAATTTCTTAAAAACAATCAGCAATTTTTAGAGATTACTCATATAGATAATTTAATTGCTGTTTTGAATGTGGCTAAGCTATTTAATGTCCCAGAAAAAGATATAATAAAATCATTAAACAAATATAAGAGATTGCCTCATCGATTAGAATTTGTTGGAGAGTTTAAGGGAATCAGGTTTTATGATGATTCTATTGCAACTATACCCGAAGCAGTTGTTTATGCTCTTGATTCATTGGGGGACGATGTTGAAACAATTATTCTCGGTGGATTAGATAGAGGGATAAAATATGACAAATTAGTCAAAAGAATTAAAAAAAGTAATATAAAAACTATTATTGCTTTTCCTGACTCGGGAGAAAAAATAGTTAGAAATATCAGGTCTAGGATATATAAAGTTGACAATATGAAGGATGCAGTTGATTTAGCATATAAACACACATCAAAAGGGAAAATTTGTTTAATGTCGCCAGCATCTCCAAGTTTTAATCTTTTTAAGGACTACAAAGAAAGAGGCGATTTATTTAAGAAGTACATAAATGAAAAAGCAAAAAACTGATGTTTTTCTTTTAGTTACAATTATATTGCTTTTGGTGGTAGGATTTTTAGCTTTGGCAACGGCATCAATTCCGTTGTCTTTGAAATTAACTGGAAATGCTACTTATTATTTATTTCATCAAATTCTTTTTGGATTAATTCCCGGTTTAATCCTTGGTTTTATTGCCTTTAAGGTTCCGCTAAATAAAGTTAAAAAGTTTAGCATCTATTTTTTTATTTTTTCTATTATATTAATGTTTTTGGTTTTTGTTCCTGCTTTTTCAAAGTCAGAATTGGGAGCAACTAGATGGTTGGATTTAGGATTTGTTAGTATGCAACCATCTGAGTTTCTAAAACTTGCTGTAATTTTTTATTTAGCAACAATTTTAGATGATCAAAAGAATAGAAAGAAGTTTCTTGCTTTTTCTATTGTTTTAGTTTTAGTTTGTTCAGTATTAATCCTACAAAGAGATACCGGAACTCTTTTTGTAATTTTTGTAACATCTTTAGCAATGTTTTTCTGTTCCAAAACTCCAATCAAACAAACGTTATTAATAATGGCAACTGCCGCTGTCGGTTTTTTTGCTTTAATAACTTTTTCTCCGTATCGGGCGCAAAGGATATTTTCTTTTTTGAATCCTAATGCTGATGTTTTAGGTGCGAGTTATCATATTAATCAATCACTAATTACAATTGGTTCCGGTGGGCTATTAGGTTCTGGACTGGGACTAGGAATGCAAAAGCTTGGTTTTGTTCCTCAAGGGATGTCTGATTCAATTTTTACAATTCTTGCAGAAGAGGTTGGTTTTATCGGTTGCTCCCTTTTAATTATTTTATTTTTATTTTTCTTTTTTAGGGTAGTGGTTTTGGCTAAAAAAGTTGATAATCAATATCTTAAATTAATGACCATTGGTATTGGATCTTGGATAATCGTACAAACATTTGTTAATATTGGTGCTATGACCGGAATGGTGCCCTTAACAGGAATACCATTGCCATTTATTAGCTATGGCGGGAGTCATTTAATTGCAGAATTAATAGCTTGTGGAGTGTTGCTAAATATATCAAAAAGGCATATATTATAGGTATGTTAAAGATAATATTTACAGGAGGAGGAACAGGAGGACATGTTTTTCCTATTATTGCAATTGCTCAAAGCATTAGAGAAAGAGATCCTGATATCTCAATGTCATACATTGGTCCTAAGGATTTTACTGCTAGTGTTTTTTTGCCTGAAGCCAAAATTAAAACTAATTATATTCTTTCTGGGAAAATAAGAAGATATTTTTCTTTTAAGGCAATTATTTCAAATATTGTTGATATATTTTTTAATATCCCTGTGGGCTTTTTCCATTCCTTTTTTATAATGTTTTTTACAATGCCTGATTTGATTATAAGTAAGGGTGGCTATGGCTCAATTCCTGTTATTTTTTCAGGAATTATTTTGCGTATTCCAATTTTTATACATGAATCAGATGTTGCACCGGGGGTAGCTAACAGAATTGGTAGTCATTTTGCTGAGAAGATATTTACATCTTTTAGTCTAGAAATTACGGAATACTTTCCTAAGAAAAAAATGATTCAAACAGGTGGTCCGGTAAGACAAAAAATTATTAATTGGAGTAATGAAGATGTATTAAAATTAAAAGGGGGGAAAGACGTTATTTTTATTATCGGTGGCTCCCAAGGAAGTGAAAAAATAAATGATGTAATATTTCAATCATTAGAAGACCTGTTAAAGGATTTTGAAGTAATTCACCAAACAGGACTTAAAGATATCAATAGAGCAAAAAGAGAAAGTGCCGCGATGATAGATAAAGATCTTTTAGAATATTATCATCCATTATTCTTTTTAGATGAAAATGAATTGGCTTGTGCATATAATTCTTCCCAAGTTGTAATTGGTAGGGCAGGTGGAGGAACAATATCTGAGATCTCTGCTGTCGGTAAACCATCAATATTAATACCATTAGCCAATTCAGCTCAGAATCATCAAGTAAAAAATGCTTACGCCTACGCCGAAAATGGTGCCTGCCTGGTCTTAGAAGAGCCCAATTTTACAGGTCATTTTCTTTTAGAAAAGTTAAAAACAATTGAAAGAGATAAAATGTCTAAAGCAGCTAAGGAGTTTTTTCCTCTCAATGCTAGTGAAAGGATATCAAAAGAAATTTTAGATTATTTAATATGATAAAAACAAGATTTGCACCATCACCAACAGGACCACTACATATCGGCACGATAAGAACCGCTCTTTTCTCTTTTCTTTTTGCCCAAAAAAATAAAGGAGATCTTATACTAAGAATAGAAGATACTGATAAAGAAAGGTCAAAGAAAGAATGGGAAGAAGAATTATTAAAAGGTCTTAGTTGGCTAGGTATAAAATGGAATGAGGGCCCCATTAGACAAAGTGAAAGAAATGAAATATATAAAGAAAAATTAGAAAAATTAATTGAAAGTGGCCATGCTTATTATTGTTTTTGTTCAAAAGAAGAAGTTGAAGCACAAAAGAAACACTTAATGGCCCTTGGTGAAGCACCAGTATATAGAGGTAAATGTAGAGATTTGCCAAAAGAAACAGTTGAAAAATATCTAAAAGATGGTCGGCCTTCGGTAATTAGATTTAGAACACCGGTTAATCAAGTTATATCTTTTAATGATATCATACGAGGCAAAATTAGTAATAATACTAACACAATGGGGGACTTTGTAATCGCTAAGAACTTTGATAACTTCCTATTTAATTTTACTTGCGCGGTTGATGATATGTTAATGAAAATAACTCATGTGATAAGGGGAGAAGATCATATTCCAAACACTCCCAAACAGATTTTAATTATTAACTCATTAGGGGGCAAAGAACCAAAATATGCTCATTTGCCATTAATATTAGGAACAGACGGGAAAAAAATGTCTAAAAGAACTGGGAAAACATCTCTCTCTGAATATATATCAGAAGGATATTTGCCTGAAGCAGTTGTTAATTTTATTGCCTTTTTAGGATGGAACCCAGGAACTTCAAAAGAAATATATACAATGGAAGAGTTAATCAATGATTTCTCTTTAGAAAGAGTACAAAAGTCAGCGGCAATATTTAACATCGAAAAACTTGATTGGATAAACGGATTATATATTAGAAAAATGTCATTGATGGAACTTACAGAAAAATGTCTCCCTTACCTTCCTCAGAGGCCAATAGAGGAATTATCAAAAATAGTTGCCCTATATCACGAAAGATTAAAAAAATTATCAGAGATAACTGAATTAACCGATTATTTTTTCAAAGATAAATTAGAATATGATAAAGAACTTTTGAGATGGAAAGATATGTCTGATGAAGAAGTTAAATTATCATTAGAAAAAACATATAATGCGATAAGTAATGATGAAGATATAATGGAGTTAGCTAATAAAGAAAGCAATCGAGGCAATATCTTGTGGCCATTGAGAGTTGCACTTACAGGAAAAAAGAACTCTGCTGGTCCCTTAGACATTGTTAATGTATTAGGAAAAGAAAAAACATTAAAAAGAATAAAAGAAGCAATAGAATTGATAAAATAATAAAATTAGTATAATA
>DDMA01000010.1:35596-55267 GCA_002340425.1 Patescibacteria group bacterium UBA2558
ATATAGAAGCAACACCAAGCATTGTCAAGTTAGAAAATGTAATGAGGGAAGATATAGCTAAAGATAGTAAATGTAATTTAATTGAGGCCTTTTCTAAAAATAAAGATAATTATCTTGAAGTTGAAAAAATACTTTACAATGAAAGTTGAAAATTTAACAATTGAATCAGCACACAAAGGTCTTAAAAACGGGGAATTTACTTCCGTTGAGTTAACTAATGCATACTTAAAAAAAATTGAAGAGAGAGACGAGGAAATTAAAGCTTTTATAACAGTTACTAAGGATTTAGCATTAGCACAAGCCAAAGAAGCTGATGAAATGATTAAAAAAGGAGAGATGACAATACTTACCGGGATACCTTGTGCTTTCAAGGATAATTATTTGATTAAAGGTGAAAAATGCACTGCCGGTTCTAAATTTTTAGAAAACTATATTGCACCATATGATGCAACCGTTGTAAAAAAATTAAGAAAGCAAGGAGCTGTTTTTTTAGGTAAAACTAATTTAGATGAATTTGCTATGGGATCTTCTTGTGAGAAGTCAGCGTTTTTTAAGACAAAAAATCCAGTTGATTTAGAGAGAGTTCCTGGTGGGTCATCAGGTGGCTCTGCCGCCGCTGTTGCCTCTGATATGTGTGTTTATGCCTTAGGGTCAGATACCGGTGGCTCAATTAGACAACCAGCATCATTTTGTGGGGTTGTCGGATTTAAGCCAACATATGGGACAGTTTCTAGAAATGGGATTATTGCATTTGCATCGTCACTTGATCAGGCAGGACCAATAACTAAAAATGTTATTGATGCACAAATTGTTTTTGAAGCAATTAAAGGTGTTGATGAATACGATCCTACCACTTTGGACTACACGGATAATGAAAAATTAAGCGATATTAAAATTGGAGTTCCTAAAGAATACTTTACAGACGGATTAGATAAAGAAGTAGAAAAAGCAATTAGAAATGCGATTGATGATTACAAGAAAATGGGTGCGCAAATAATTGATATTAGTTTACCTCATACTCAATATGCACTGGCTTGTTATTATATTATTGCACCAGCAGAAGCAAGTGCTAATTTAGCTCGTTTTGATGGATTAAGATATGGACAAAATATCGATGGGATTATAGAAAACAGAACAAAATATTTTGGAAGTGAAGTTAAAAAAAGAATAATGCTTGGAACTTATACTTTGTCTTCAGGTTATTACGATGCCTATTATAAAAAAGCATTAAAAGTTAGGACACTAATTAAAAATGATTTTGACGAGGCATTTAAAAAAGTAGATGTCATATTGGGACCAACTTCACCATGTCTGCCATTTAAAATAGGAGAAAAACAGGAAGATCCAATGGCAATGTATTTGTCTGATATTTATACTGTAAGTGTTAATCTATCAGGTCTTCCAGCTATTTCAATACCATCTAAAAATAAGGGCTTGCCTATAGGTATACACTTAATAGGTCAATCATTTAAAGAAAAAACACTTCTTAAAATAGCCAATAATTATGGTAAATAATATCTTACAATTTTTAGAGTCAAGCGAATTGTCTGATTTCCTTTTTCCTTTTAAAGTATTATTTATAATAATTTCAATTGCTTTTATTTTTGCTATTTTTTATTATTATATTAAAGCCGGATTTTTAATTGCTACCAATAAAAGAAGAATAAATGATTTTTTAAGTTTTCAAAAATTTGATTCTAAAAAAATACTAACACAAAGAGCTAAAAAAATATCAACCTTTTTGAATAAAAGAGATTACAAAAGAGCAATATTAATGATGGAGGAATTATTGATAGATGCCTTAAAAGATAAAGGAGTAAGGGGCGACAATTTATATAAAATGATAGAGAATTCTTCGATTGCTGATATAAACGAAATTAAAAATATCTATACTATTGCCGAAGAGATAAAAGAAGGACAAGGATACATATTGAATATGGAAGAATTGCAGAAATTATTTGATGCTTGTGAAGAGGCGTTAAGAAGATTAGAAATTATCACTTGATTTTATTTCATTTTTTGCTAAGATGCTATTAGCGGTTTGGAGGAGTAGTACCTCGCCAGTCTCATAAGCTGGAGACCCTGGTGCAATTCCAGGAACCGCAACATTAATATGCGCCAGAGTAGCTCAGTGGTAGAGCGCTCGTTTCATAAGCGAGTTGTCATGGGTTCAATTCCCATCTTTGGCACATTATGGATCCGTAGCGAAATTGGTTATCGCGCCTCCCTGTCACGGAGGAGACTGCCGGTTCGAGTCCGGTCGGATCCGCAGGGATTGCTTTTATTTTACATTTATTGTATAACAAAAGCGTGAGGACAAATGGTTCTTGTTGTATTTTTCCCGGGTTGGTCCGGGAAAAAACCTAAGCAAAGACTTGCTTTGCTTAAGAAACGCTTGGAAGAAATTCCTTGTGTAGACGTAGTAATCGTTGAATATCTTGGTATTAGTGGTCCTTTCACAAAATTAAGAACGAAAAACTCTATTGAAGAGCTTGCTAGCAACGCAGAGAAAAATCTCCCTTATGCAGGGAGAGGAAGAATTATTGCTATTGGGCATTCACTTGGAGCAATTATTCTTCGTCTTCTGATCAAGAGGGGTTATAAGTTTGATCTGTGTATCTTTGCAGGAGGACCACACAAGGGATTTTCACCAAAGTTTCTGCGGCTATATCATTTAGCCGCCTTACTAGGCGTAAAACCCTTCTTCGAACTCGCACCAGATAGTGATTTCTTGAAATCGTTAGGAGAAGCACCTCCGGGAATATATATTGGTTCTCAAATTGATAAAAAGGTTCCCATAGAGAGTGCTATTCCAGAAACTGCAAAAAGAGTGGTTTATCTTAATCATTGTGGACACAATATGTTCCCACATACACATAAAAAGAGAAACGAGTCGACATCAGCCATACCAATTGTGGTTGAGGTTGTTAGGAAGTATGTGAATAATTCACTGTAAAACTTCCTTTTTTTTATTTGCTTTTTTTTTATTTTTGGATTAAAATAATAATATATGGATATAGAAAGTATTAGAAAAGAAGCCCTTGATAATCTTAAACAGATTAAAAACAAAGAAGATTTGGATTTATTCAAAAAAGATTATTTAGGCAAAAAAGGAAAAATTAGAGAGTTTTTTTCTTCAATTAAGGATTTACCAATAGAAGAAAAGAAAACGTTGGGACAGAAAATTAATCAACTTGCATCTGAAATTGAGGAGATTTTTCTATTGAAAGAAAAGAATTTTAATAAAGAAGAGAAAGAAGAAATTGACTTAACTTTACCTGCTAAGCCAACTGAATTAGGAAGTTTACATCCAATTACTCAAGTAAAGCGAGAAATGGAAAGGATTTTTCAATTGATGGGATTTAGTGTTGTTGAGGGACCAGAAATTGAAGATGAATGGTATAATTTTGATGCTCTAAATATTCCTGAGGGACATCCTGCAAGAGATGCATTGTCTTTGGGAAAAACATTTTACTTAAAAGGAGGAAATCTTTTAAGAACTCAAACATCTTCCGCTCAAGTAAGATATATAGAAAAAATGAAGCCACCGATTAGAATTATTGTGCCTGGTAAAGTATATAGATATGAAAAAACAGATGCATCACACGAAACAAACTTTTTTCATCTAGAAGGATTATTGGTTGATGAAAATGTTTCTGTTGCTAATTTAAAAGCAGTATTAAAGAAATTCCTTGAAGAATTTTTCAAAAGAGAGGTGGATATAAGATTGAGACCAAGTTATTTTCCTTTTACGGAGCCAAGTTTTGAAGTTGATATGCTTTGCACTGTTTGTGATGGTAAAGGATGTTCAGCTTGCAAAAGAACTGGTTGGGTAGAAATATTAGGATCAGGAATAGTTCATCCTAATGTTATTAAAAATGGGGGTCTTGATCCTAAAAAATACAAAGGTTTTGCATTTGGATTATCAATTGATAGACCAACAATGATGAATTACAAAATTAATGATATTAGATTATTTCACAGCGGAAATCTTAATTTCTTAAAACAATTTTAATAAAATGATATTTTCATATAATTGGTTACAATCATATTTTAGAGAAAAATTACCAACACCAGAAAAATTGGCAGAGATTTTAACAATGCATTCTTTTGAAAATGAATACATCGAAAAGAAGGGCAGTGATTATATTTTAAGCATAGATGTTTTGCCAGATAGAGCAGGGGATTGTTTTTCTCATAATGGAATAGCTAGAGAGATATCAGTATTACTTAACAAGAAAATAACTTATCCTAAAATAAAAACAAAAGAAATACTTAAAGATTCTATATTAATTGATATAGAAAATAGTGATGATTGCTTGAGATATACTGCGTTGATAATAAAAAATGTTAAAATTGAAGAATCACCTAAATGGTTAAAAGAGAGATTAGAAGTTTGTGGAATTAATTCTATCAATAATATCGTGGACATTACCAATTATGTGATGCTTGAAACAGGTCAACCAATGCACGTTTTTGACTATGATAAAATATCGGGAGGAATAATTACTAGAAAAGCTAAAAAAGGAGAAAAAATATCTTTATTGGGGGGAAAAGAATGTATTTTAGATGAAAATGTATTAATAATTGCTGATGAAGAAGTGCCTTTAGCAATTGCTGGAATTAAAGGAGGTAAAAAAGCAGAAATAACTAATGAAACAAAAAATATTGTTTTAGAATCAGCTAATTTTAATCATAAACTGATATCTACTACAGCAAGACGACTAAATATCAGGACAGATGCTTCACTTAGATTTGAGCAAAATATTGACCCCAATTTAACAAGCTATGCAATAGATAGAGCAGCTAGTTTAATAGGACTACCATCCTCAACTAAGATTGATGTTTATAAAAAGAAATTAAAGCCATGGAATATTAAAATAAATATTGATGAGATTAATAAAACTTTGGGCATAGATATTCCCAAAAAAGAAGTAGAAAAAATTCTTAAAAACCTTGGTTTTATAGTCAAAGAAAATATGGTAATTGAGGTTCCAACTTACAGACAAGATGTTACTATTCCTGAAAATATTACCGAAGAAGTGGGTCGTATTTATGGTTACGACAAAATACCTTTAACATTGCCATACTTTTCCGAGCCAGCAAAAATAAATTATGATATTTTTTGGCAAGACAAGGCAAAAGATATAATGAAAGAACTTGGTTATTCAGAAGTTTTTGGTTATTCTTTTATAGGCGACCAAGAAAAAAATGACTTTAATTTAACCGTAAGGGAAATTATTAATCCAGTTAGTTCATATTATAAATATCTTAGACCAACAATAATTCCTCAATTAATTAATTTTACGAAAGAAAATCTTAAATACTTTGATAATGTTAAAATATTTGAATTGGGAAAAGTTTTTGATAAGAGGGAAAGAATGGTCTTATCTGGGGCAATTAGTAGTAATAATTATCTTTTAATTAAGAGTGATATTTTAGCTTTGTTTGATAAACTAGGAATCAATAAGTTTTCTTTTGGTAAAGACGAAATAAAAATTGGTAAGGATGTTATCGGAAAAGTAGGAATTAAATCAGGAATTACATTTTTTGAGATTGATTTTGAAAAGATACAAAAGAATGCTATTGATAATAAAGAATACAAGCATGTTTCTTATCATCCCATTGCTTCAAGAGATATCTCTGGATTAATTGATGAGAATACAGAAATTGAAGAAATTGTAAGTAAAATAAAGAACATTGATTTGGTTAAATCGGTAGAAGTATTTGATGTTTTCAAAGGAAAAAATGTTCCACCCGGTAAAAAAAGTATTTCTCTAACAATAAATCTTCAATCAGAGGAAAAAACTCTTGATGGAGAAATAATTGATGAAATAATAACTAAAATTAAGAAAACCATAAATTGGGAAGAAAGAAAATAATATGGCAAAAAAAGAATCATACAGTGCAAAAGATATATTCGTTTTAGAAGGTCTTGATCCAGTAAGGAGAAGACCGGGCATGTATATTGGTTCAACTGGACCACAAGGATTACACCATTTAGTTTATGAGGTTGTTGATAACGCATTAGATGAAGCATTGGGGGGCTATTGTGATAAAATAGAAATTTATTTACTTCCTGATAATTATGTTAAAGTAGTTGACAATGGAAGAGGTATCCCAGTTGATATTCACGAAAAAACAAAAAAGTCAGCGTTAGAGACGATTATGACAACTCTTCATGCCGGGGGAAAATTTAGTGGTGACGCTTATAAAATATCAGGAGGTCTTCATGGCGTTGGTGTTTCTGTTGTTTGTGCTTTATCAAAAAATATGAGAGCAGAAGTTTGTAGAGATGGAGGTCAATATGTTCAAGAATATAAACAAGGTAAACCAATAGCCGCTGTTAAAAAAATTGGAACCTGTAAAAACAGAGGAACGACCATTATATTTCAGCCCGATCCAGAAATTTTTAAGGAAATATATTTTGACAGAAAAAAACTACTTGCTCATTTTAGACAACAAGCATATTTAACTAAAGGAGTAAGAATTGATTTTTATGATCAAAGGGATCCTAATAATACTTTTGAGTATCATTTCTTTTTTGAGGGCGGAATTATTTCATACTTAAAATACTTGAATAAAGCATCTAAAACAATTCATAGTAATCCTTTTTATTGTTCAGGGGAAAGAGAAGGAGTAAGTGTTGAAGCATCTTTTCAGTATTCAGATGATTATGAAATTCAAGAAGATAGTTTTGCTAATAATATCTATACAGTTGAAGGTGGAACTCATTTGACTGGTTTTCGATCAGCTCTGACAAGATTAATTAATGATTTTGCTAGGAAAGGCGGATATATTAAGGAATCAGATCAAAACTTAACCGGTGATGATATAAGAGAAGGTCTGACAGCGGTTGTTTCGGTTAAAATTAAGGATCCTCAATTTGAAGGTCAAACAAAAGGAAAGTTAGGTAACACAGAGGCACGAACAGCTGTTGAGGCAGTTGTTTCTGAAGCCCTACAAGATTATTTAGAAAGATATCCTCAAGATACTAAGGCGATTATTGAAAAATCAGTGTTATCTTACAAGGCTAGAAAAGCGGCTAAAGCGGCTAAAGAAACAATCTTAAGAAAGGGTGTTTTAGATGGATTGTCTTTGCCAGGAAAATTATCTGATTGCACTTCAAGAAGACCAGAAGAATCAGAAATATACATCGTAGAAGGAGAATCAGCTGGTGGATCTTCAAGACAAGCAAGAGATAGAAGATTTCAAGCAATTCTACCCTTAAAGGGAAAAATATTAAATGTTGAAAGAGTAAGATTAGACAAAATGCTCGCATCAGAGGAAGTTAAAAACTTAATTATTGCTTTGGGAACAGCCATAGCCGATGATTTTAATATTGAAAAATTGAGATATCATAGAATAATTATTATGTGTGACGCTGATTCTGATGGTAATCATATTAAGACACTTTTAATGACGTTATTTTTTAGACACTTCAAAAGTATAATTGATAATGGTTATCTCTATCTTGCACAACCACCATTATACAAAATACAGCAAGGAAAAGATTTCAAATATGTTTATTTTGAGAACGAAAAAGAAGAAATATTAAAAGAATTCAAAAGCGATGCAAAGATTTCCATACAGAGATATAAAGGTTTAGGAGAAATGAATCCAGATCAATTATGGGAAACAACAATGAATCCTGAACAAAGAATTTTATTGCGAGTTAAAATTGATGATGCCATTGAAGCAGATAGAACTTTTGATATTTTAATGGGTAAAGAAGTTACTCCAAGAAAAAAATTCATTCAAACAGCGGCTAAAAGTGTTAAAAATTTAGATATTTAAAAATTGACATTTACTATTCTTTTTGCTAATCTATCGATGTATGAAAATAGGAAAATTTTTAAGTGGGCCGATGTCTGAAATTAAAAAAATTACATGGCCAACCCGCAAAGAAACTATTAAATATACATTCACAGTTATTGCTATTTGTGTTTTTGTAGCTTTAATTTTAGGTTTATTTGATTTGCTATATATGCACTTATTAGAAAGTTTTATATTTTAATATGTCAAAACAACAAACTACAAATGAAAGAAGATGGTATGTTTTACACACTTATTCCGGGTATGAAGATGCTGTTGCTAAAAATCTACGTCAAAGGATTGAGTCATTAGGAATGGAAGATAAAATCTTCAATGTTATGGTTCCCAAAGAAAAGAAAATTAAAATTAGAAATGGAAAAAAGAGAACCGTTGAAGAAAAGTTGTATCCTGGATATGTTTTGGTTGAAATGATTGTTACCGATGATTCTTGGTATGTTGTTAGAAACACCCCAAATGTCACTGGCTTTGTTGGCTCAGGAACAATACCTTTGCCTGTTTCGTTAGATGAAATGGCATCTCTAAAAAAGAGAGTTGAAGTGGAAGAAC
This sequence comes from Patescibacteria group bacterium UBA2558, assembly GCA_002340425.1. GTDB lineage: Bacteria > Patescibacteriota > Minisyncoccia > Minisyncoccales > Minisyncoccaceae > UBA2558. Next base: position 43,979 of record DDMA01000010.1, read on the forward strand.
CAAAGTATAATATTGATTTTTCAGTTGGTGATGCTATCAAAATTACAGATGGACCATTCAAGGATTCTGATGGGAAAGTTTCGGGAATAGATAAAGAAAGAGGAAAAGTAAAAGTATTAATTAATATGTTCGGCAGAGATACTCCGCTAGAACTAGATTCATTACAAATTAAAAAGATATAATTATGGCAAAAAAAGTTAAAGCGATTATAAAGTTACAAATAAATGCCGGGAAAGCAACTCCGGCTCCACCAGTTGGTCCCGCACTTGCACCTCATGGTTTGAATATTGCTGAAGTTTGTCAAAAGTTTAATGACCTTACAAAAGACAAAGGCAATTTCAAAATCCCAGTTGAAATCACTGTTTATGAGGACAGAAGTTTTAGTATGGTTACAAAACAGCCACCAGCGGCAGAATTAATTAAAGTAGCTATTGGAATTGAAAAGGGTTCTCCCAAACCAAACACAAAGAAAGTTGGTAAAATTACAAGAGATCAATTAAAAGAAGTGCTAAAACAGAAAATGCCTGACTTAAATACAAAAAATGAAGATCAAGCATTGAAAATACTTGAAGGGACATCCAGATCTTTAGGAATAGAAGTAATTGATTGATTATGGTTTTATCTAATCAAGATATCCAAAAATTAATAGAAGAAAATAAAATTCAAATAAATCCAGCTCCTAATTTAGAAGAACAGCTTGGTTCTGCTTCTCTTGATTTACGTTTAGGCGATGAATTCGCTGTTTTTGAGCATACGAAAAAAGCAGTAATTGATACAAGGGACCCAGAAAGCTTTAATGGAATGACAAGAACAATCAAAATAGAAAACGACGAACCATTTGTTTTTCATCCAGGCGAGTTTGTTTTAGGTGTAACGATGGAAGAAATTTTTTTACCTGATGATATTGCCGCAAGAATTGATGGAAGATCGTCTTTGGGCAGATTGGGAATTGTCATACATTCAACAGCCGGGCATATTGATCCTGGGTTTAGAGGTAAAATAGTTTTAGAAATGGAAAACATTGGTATGATTCCAGTTTTACTTTATCCTAAAATAAGAATTTGCCAATTAGTTTTTGAATCATTAATGACCCCAACAACGATGCCTTATTACAAAAAGAAAAATGCTAAGTATGTTGATGCTAAGCATCCTCAAGAAAGTAAATTAGAGAAAGAATGAATAAAAGAGGGAATTTTATAGTCATAGAAGGAATTGATGGCTCTGGCAAAAGCACTCAGACAAAACTTTTGTCTGATTTTTTATCTCAAAACGGGCATCATATTATCTTAAAAAAATATCCTGAATATGGAAAACCAATCGGCGATTTGATAAGCAATTGGCTGTATAGCAAGGATTATGATTTTAACGTTGAGGCCCAAACCTTATTATATTTTGCTGATTTTATTAAAGATAAAGAATACTTGGAAAATAATCTAAAAAATGGTAAAATAATTTTGTCAGACAGATATTTTACATCAACAATGGTTTATCAAAGAATCAAAGGAATGCCGATGTCTAAGCTAAATATATTAGCTCAAACATTTGGACTAATTAAACCAGATAAAGTCATATATCTTAGAATATCTCCAGAAACATCATTTGAAAGAAAATTGCAACAAAAAGAATTAGATCGACACGAAGGAGATAAAAAATTCTTAAACGTTCTTTTTAATAATTTTGAAAAAATAGCTAAAGAATGTAATTGGGAAGTAGTTGATGGAGAGCAACCAACAAATAAAGTCACAAAAGATATTATTAATATAATAAATAAAATAATATGAAAATAAACAAATATATTGATCACACTAATATTAAAAAAGAAGCAAAAAAAGAAGATATTATTAAGACCTGCGAGGAAGCTAAGAAATACCAGTTTAGAGGAGTTTGTGTAAGGCCAAAATGGGTTAAATTAGTTAGCAATCAATTGTCAGGAACTGGAATTAAAACAGTAGTTTTGCTTGATGACCCTATTGGTGATAGTAGTTATGAAGAAAGGCTAAAAATGTCTAAAAAGGCAGTTAGTGATGGTGCAGATGAGCTAGATATTGTAATAAATATTCCTGATGTGATTCATGGCAGATGGTCTAAAATAGAAAAAGATTTAAAAGCAATTTGCCGTCTTCAAGATAACAAAGTAATTATTGGTAGTGGATTTTTAACTGATGATGATATTGCTAAAGCATCACAAATAGTAAAAAAAGCAGGAGCAATTTGCGTAAAAACTGCAACAGAAAAAGATCCCTTAGAAAATAGAGAATTAAAAGAAAAGGGTCACCACTTAGAAATTATGAGAAAGAATGCTCCCGGGCTCTTGATAAAGGCCTCAGGAAATATTAAAACACTAAAAGATGTAAAATTAATGATTAAATATGGGGCGGATATAATAGGATCTTCTAGCGGAGTTTCAATAATGGAAAATAAATAATATGTTAAAACCAACAATTGGATTAGAGATACATATAGAAGCAAAAACAAATTCAAAAATGTTTTGTTCTTGCAAAAATGATCCGGAAGAAAAAGAGCCAAATAAAAATATTTGTCCAGTTTGCTTGGGTCATCCTGGAGCATTGCCAACTATTAATAGGAGTGCAATTGAAAAAATAATTTTAGCGGGATTAGCATTAAATTGTGAAATTAAAAATTATTCAAGATTTGATAGAAAAAGTTATTTTTATCCTGATTTACCAAAGGGATATCAAATATCTCAATTTGATTTTCCAATATGTAAAGACGGATATTTAGATGTTCACTTAGATGATGGAACAATAAAAAGAATAAGAATTAACCGAATTCATATGGAAGAGGATACGGCTAGATTGGTCCATGAAGGACCTTCTACTCTTGTTGATTTTAATCGATCTAGCGTTCCATTGATGGAGTTAGTTACAGAGCCAGACATTAATTCTGCGGAAGAAGCTAAAAAATTTGCTCAGGAATTACAATTAATTTTGAAATACAATGATATTTCGGGAGCAAATATGGAAAAAGGACAAATGAGATGTGAAGTTAATATATCTTTAAGTGATACTGAGAAATTAGGCACAAAAGTAGAAGTTAAAAACTTAAACTCGTTTAAGGCAGTTGAAAAATCGATTGAATATGAGATAAAAAGGCAAAAAGAAATAATTGAAAAAGGTGGAAAAGTAAAACAAGAAACAAGGGGCTGGTATGATGATAAGCAAATAACAATGGATCAAAGGGAAAAAGAAGACGCTTTTGAGTACAGATACTTTCCTGACCCTGATTTGCCACCATTAAACATATCTGACGAAGAAATAGAGAAAATCAAAAAAAGATTAGTTGAACTTCCAGAACAAAAACGAAAAAGATTTAAGGAGGAATATAATTTAGACGATAAGAGTATAGAATTTTATATCAATGAACCATCATTAGCTGATTATTTTGAAAAAGTTATTTCTGAACTTGATTGTTGGAAAAAACATAAAAATTGTGAAAAGGATTCTATTAAAGTTTGCTCAAATTATATTGTTACTGACCTACAAGCAATAATTAAAAATGACCCTAATTTTACCTCAATAGATGAAAGAATCACTCCTGAAAATTTTGCAGAATTAGTTTCAATGCTTGAAAATAATGAAATATCAAGTAATATTGCTAAGATTATTTTATTAGAAATGTATAAAACTAAAGGAGATCCATCTAATATATTAAAAGAAAAAGGATTATCTCAAATTACTGATGATTCAGAAATAGAAAGTATTGTTAAAAGTGTAATTGAAGAAAACACAAAGGCCGTAAGTGACTATAAAGCAGGTAAAACAAACAGCTTTATGTTTCTTGTTGGTCAAGTAATGGCAAAATCAAAAGGTAAAATTACCCCTCAAAAAGCAGAAGAAATAATCAAAAAATTGATATGATTAATTCGACCTATACAATTTTTAACAACGAGCTATCTTTATATTTAAAATCTTTAGGATTATTTATAGTCCTAATGCTTGGATTTAAGATATTCAATAGTGTAATTCTTAAAAAACTTTCACATATTGTTAATAAAACTAAAATTAGTTTTGATGACGCTTTAATAGATATTGTTAATTCAATTAAACCGTCTTTTTATATCTATTTATCTTTCTATTTATCAACAAAGATGTTAAATTTCCCATTCTTTTTGGATAAGATATTAGATATAATTTTATTAATTTGGATTGTTACTCAAGCAATGGTCGCTGTTCAGATACTTATTAATTATTTTGCAGCAAAAGTAATCAACACAGATGATCCAGGTGAAAAAGCAGCTATTGATTTATTAACCAAGGCAGTAAAATTTGCTCTTTGGGTAGTAGCAATATTGTTTATTTTATCTAACTTGGGTATTAATATTACTTCCTTTATCGCTGGTTTAGGTATTGGTGGCGTAGCAATTGCTTTTGCTCTACAAAATATATTATCTGACTTGTTTAGCTCTTTTGCGATATATTTTGATAAACCATTTGTGGTTGGTGATTATATAGTATTTGGAGATCAAAAAGGAACGGTTGAAAAAATTGGAATTAAAACTACCCGATTAAGATCTTTATTTGGAGAAGAAATAATTGTTTCAAACAAAGATCTGACATCTTCTATTGTTCAAAACTTTAGAAAAATGAAAGAAAGAAGGGTAGTCTTTAATTTTGGAGTTACCTATGATACTCCCATAGAAAAATTAAGAGAAATACCTCAAATAATTAAAAAAATAATTGAAGAGTTTGAAATTGCTAGATTAGACAGAGTCCACTTTAAGAAATTTGGTGATTTTTCGCTAGATTTTGAAGTATCTTTTTATTTATCTACTCCTGATTATAATAAATATATGGACGTTCAACAAGAAATTAATTTGAAAATTATGGACATATTTAATGAAAAGAAAATAGAGTTTGCCTTTCCAACTCAAACAATTTATACAAAATGAATATTTTTGAAGAACTACAAACTAATGAAAAAGGATTAACCTCTCTTGAAGCAGAAAAAAGATTAGAAAAATATGGAAGAAATGAGCTTCCGGAAAAGAAACCAGAGGGATTTTTTTCTATTTTTATAAATCAATTCAAGAGTCCTTTAATATATATTTTATTAGGAGCAGGTGTTATTGTTTCTTTAATGGGCGAATGGGCAGATGCCATAGTTATTTTAGCTGTTTTAATGTTGAATGCAATAATTGGCTCTTTTCAAGAGGGAAAAGCACAAAACACAATTCTTGCTCTTAAAAATTTTGTTGAAACAAAAGCAACTGTATTAAGAGATGATAAAGAAATTATCATACCTGATGGTGAGGTAGTTCCCGGAGATATAATAATACTCCAAGAGGGAGAAAAAATTCCAGCTGATGCAAAAATAATACTTTCTAATAATTTAAGAGTGGATGAGGCGGCAATGACTGGAGAATCAAAACCGGTATATAAAAATATTGGAGACGATATATTAAAAGGAACAGTAGTTGTCTCTGGTAATGCGCGAGCGGTTGTTTTTGCTACAGGACAAAATACTAGCATTGGAAAAATAGCAGATAAAATTAGCGAAATTGATACAGAAATTCCCCTTAAAAATAATATTAAATTTTTATCAACAATTATTATTAGGATTGTTTTAGTTTTAGCTATAATTGTTTTTGCCGTGGGAATATGGCATAACCATCCTGTTGAAGAAATGATTTTGTCTGTTGTTGCTTTATCTGTTTCAATAATTCCAGAAGGTCTTCCAGTTGTAATTACATTAGTACTTGCTATGGGTGTTTGGAGAATGGGAAAAAGAAATGCCCTAGTCAAAAAACTTCAAGCAGTTGAAGCGCTTGGACAAGCAGACATTATTGCTGTTGATAAAACAGGAACAATTACAAAAAACGAGCTTGTTATTAAAAAAGTTTTTATTAATAATAATTTTTACGAAATAGAGGGAATAGGTTATGAACCAAAAGGGGATGTTAAATTAAATAATGAATATATTAATCCAATTGATGATTCTGATTTAGTCTATTTGGCAAAAATTTCATCTCTTTGTGCTGAAGCAAGAATAATGTTTTCTAGTGAAGATGATCTTTGGCATATTTCTGGCGACCCAACAGAAGCCGCCGTTTTAGTTTTTGGACAAAAAATTGGATTTCATAAAGAAGAATTAAACAAGCAATATCCAAAATTGGAAGATAATGCCTTTAATTACCAAAAAAAATATAGATCATCACTCCATAATATCAATGGAAAGAAAGAATTAATTGTTATGGGTGCTCCAGAAGAGGTGCTTAATCTTTGCACCAAAATGTATAATGATGGCAAAAATATCGAAATAAAAAAAGAAGAAATTGAAAAGATCTTGTGTAAAATGTTAAATGATGGCTTGAGGGTTATTGCTGTTGCTCAAAAAAGCGGTAAAGAGTTTTCTTTTATTGGATTTTTAGGGATGAAAGATGCACTGCGTTTAGGAGTGTCTGATTCAATTCTAAAGACACAAAATGCAGGAATAAAAGTGATTATGATAACAGGAGATCACAAAATCACCGCTAAATCAATTGCGGAAGAAGCGGGGATATACCAAAAAGGGGACAAGATTATTACCGGCACTGAAATGGATAATATGTCTGATGATGAAATTATTAAAGAGATAAACAATGTAAGTGTTTTTGCAAGGGTTAATCCTGAGCATAAGTTAAGAATTGTTAATTTATTTAGATCGCAAGGAAAAATCATTGCTATGACTGGAGACGGAGTCAATGACGCACCATCTTTAGTTGCCGCTGATTTAGGTATTTCTATGGGGAAAATAGGAACTGAAGTAGCAAAAGAGGCCTCAGATATTATATTATTAGATGATAATTTTGAAACAATTGTTTCTGCTATAGAAGAAGGGCGAGGAATCTATAAGTCTATTAAAAAGGTATTGTCATATCTTCTGTCAACTGGACTTGCAGAAGTTCTTGTTATTTTAGTTGCATTATTGCTTGATATGCCTTTGCCCCTTATCGCTGTTCAAATTATTTGGTTAAATTTTGTTACTGACGGAATACTAGATGCTTCATTAGCTTTTGATCCTAGGGAAGATGGCTTGTTAAACAAAAAATTTGAAAAACCTAATAAATACTTGATTGATAAATTAATGGCTCAAAGGATGATTATATTTTCTCTTATTATGGGAATAGGAACATTATTATTATTTAAACAATATTATATGATTGATATAACGAAGGCCCAAACCATTTGTTTAACCGTTCTTGCCGTATTTCAATGGTTTAATGTTTGGAATTGTAGAAGTGAAACAAAATCAATATTTAACAAAGATATGTTTTCAAACAAATTTCTCGTTTATGGAACAATTGCCGCTGTATTATTACAACTTGCCGCAGTTTATAATCCCTTTATGCAGAGCCTCTTAGGAACAACAGCTCTAACTATTCAAGAGTGGGAATTTATTATTTTAATGGCGTCTTCTATCATAATAGTAGAGGAAGCAAGAAAGTTTTTTGTTAGATCCACTTAATTCTTTTATCTTTCTTAAACCAAGTAATCTGCCTCTTAGCATATTTAATTGTATTAGTAATAATTCTACTTTTCACTTCCTCTAATGTAATTTTCTTTTCAAAGTAATCTTGCCATTCTTGGTATCCAATGGTCTTCAACACTCCATATTTTTTGTATATTCTTCTCGCTTCTTTCTCTAAACCATTCTCAATCATATAGTCAACCCTTTCCCTTATATTTCTTTCTAGCTCTTCCTTATTTGTTTTTATTCCTAAAATAACACAATCATATAATTGCTCTCCTTTTCTTTCCTTAAAGAAACTTTCATTTAAGGCCTTGGTTACTTCAATTGCTCTAATCAAACGTCTTTTGTTTTTTCGATCAATTATTTTAGATCCCTCTTTGTCAATCTTTTGATAATCTAAAAATAATTCTTCTACTGTTTTTCTTTCTAATTCATCTCTTAGTTTTTTATTACTTTCAATTTGAGGAAAAGTTAAATTATCAGTAATTGCTTTAATATATAATCCTGTGCCACCAACTAAAAATGGTTGTTTTCCTCTTGAAATAATATCATCTATTATTTCAATAGCTTTCTCTTTGTATAAAGCAACATTATAATCTTCATTAGGTTTAATTAAATCAACCATATGATGAGTATTTTTGGGCGGTTTAGCAGTTCCAATATCCATTTCTTTGTAAATCATCTGCGAATCAGCAGAAACAATTTCTCCATTAAATTTTTCTGCTAATTCCATTGCTAAATCAGTTTTACCTGATGCAGTCGGCCCAACAATTACAATTAATTTTGGCTTAACTATTTCTCCTTCAAGATTCCATGCACTTACTTTGTTGATTTTAACTTTTTGAAATGTCCCTAATACATCTCTACTTGATTTAAATCGAACTCCTTTATTCTGTCCAGTTCTTCCAGTAAAATATTCACCATCATAATCCAAAACAAGAACATCAATTTCTTTTTGAAGAAGTTTTTTGTTTTCTTTTAGTGCACTTTTCCTTAAGATATCAGTTAGAATTCTTTCTCTACTACTTTTCTCTTTTTTAGTAACATCATCTTTCAACTTATTAAAAGCAAGCGTCTGTGGGCGAGGGGAATACTGAGAAATATATGCCATACCAAAACCAACTTTCCTAAAAAGTTTTTCTGTATTCTTAAATTGCTTCTCTGTTTCCTGAGGAAAACCAACAATAATATCAGTTGATATGCTTATGTCTTTAATCTTTTTTCTTATCTTTGTAACTAATTGATAATATTTTTCTGCGGTATAAGGCCTGTTCATTGCTTTTAAAATATCATCATCTCCTGATTGTAATGGCAAATTTAAATATGGTGCAAACTTAGATGACTTAGACAAAGCATTAATTATTTTATCGCTAAAATCCTTTGGATTAGGACTAGTAAATCTAATCCAAAATTCACCATCTATCTCATCTATCTTTTTAATTAAGTCAGCAAAATCAATACCATTATAATTATACTGATTAACATTTTGTCCCAAGAGCCAAATTTCTTTGTATCCCTTTTTAACTAATGATTTAACTTCTTTAATTATTTGATTATAATTTCTAGAAACTAATTTGCCTCTTGTAAAAGGAACTACACAATAAGTACAAAAATTATTACATCCGTCAGAAATAGGAACAAACGCTTGAATATTACTTGAATACTTAGGAGAAATACTAAAGAAGTCTTTTTTGAAATCTTTTTTATTTAAAATAGTAAAGTTTTCTCCTAATCTTTTTTTGTCTTTATCTAAAATACAACCAGTAATAATAATTTCTGCTTTTAGTTTTTGAAGCTGAGGAATTAAACCATATACTCTATCTACAGCTGACTGTCTAACTGAGCACATATTTAAAATAACCGTATCAGCTTCTTTGATATTTTGAGTTTCAATATAATTATTTTGTTCAAACAAAGAAGCGATTCTTTCAGAATCAGATTTGTTCATCTGACAGCCAAAAGTAATTATATGATATTGCTTCATTTTTCTATTGCTAAAAACTCTTCAATTGACATTACACCCAAATCAATCTTTCCTCTTTGTCTTACACTCACTGTATTACTTTCTTTTTCTCTATCACCAACTACAAGCAAATAAGGAACTTTTTCCATTTCTCCATTTCTAATCTTTTTGCCAATTGTGTCATTATTTTTGTCTATCTCTATGCGATATTCTTTTAACTTTTCTTTAATTTCCATTGCATAATCAATATGATTCTCGCTTACTGGAATAATCTTAATTTGAATGGGAGATAACCAAAAAGGCAATGCTCCAGCATAATGCTCAAGTAATAGGCCAATAAATCTTTCAAATGAGCCAAATAGGGCTCTGTGAAGCATAAACGGTCGTTCTTCTTCTCCGTTTGTATTCTTAAATGTCATATTAAATCTTTCAGTTAGGTTGAAATCAAATTGAAGAGTCGAGCATTGCCACTCTCTACCTAAAACATCTTTAATTTTAAAATCAAGTTTAGGACCATAAAATGCCGCTTCGCCTTTTTCCTCCACAAAGTCAAGATTCTTTTCTGTAGCAACTTTTCTTAAAATTGATTCTGAAAAATTCCATCCTTCATCTGTGCCAGCATATTTCATTTTATCATTCTCATCTCTTAAAGAAAGATAAACTTTAACTGAATCAATACTAAATCCAAACGATTGATAGATAAAAAGAATAAAATCAATTACTTTTTTTAATTCTTCTTCTACTTGATCTTTTCTACAAATTATATGAGCATCGTCTTGGGTAAATCCTCTAACTCTAGTTAATCCGGAAAGTTCTCCTTTTTTTTCAAAACGATAAACAGTTCCTGTCTCGGCCCAACGAATAGGAAGATCTCTATATGACCTAGGAGAGTTATTATATATACAAACATGGAAAGGACAATTCATTGGCTTTAACAAAAATTGTTCTGAATCTTTAACTTCTTCCTTATTCTGATTTTCTTTTAATGATTGACTAACTTCTAATGGGGGATACATACTATCAGAATAATATCCCCAGTGACCAGAGCGTTCCCAAAGTTTCCTATTTCCAATATGAGGAGTTCTTACCAACTCATAACCATTTTCTAAGTGTTTTTTGTACCAGAAATCTTCAATTAATCTCCATATAATTGCCCCTTTTGGATGCCACAATACTAAACCAATACCAACCTCTTCTTCTGTATGAAATAAATCTAAATCTCTTCCAAGCTTTCTGTGGTCTCTTTTCTCTGCTTCCTCCATTAACTTGATATAATTATCAAGCTTTTCTTTGCTTTCAAAAGCAAGTCCATACACTCTTGTTAACATTTTATTCTTTTCACTTCCTCTCCAATATGCTCCTGCTAATTTATCCAACTTAAATGAATCAATATCTATTTCTTTTGTTGATTTAATGTGGGGACCTTTGCATAAGTCAATAAAATCACCAAGAATGTATATTGAAACATTTTCTTCCTCAATCTCATCAATCAATTCAAGCTTGTATGGTTGATCTTTGAATATCTCTCTTGCTTCATCTTTTGTTATTATTTTTTGTCCAAAAGGGATGTCACTTTTAATAATTTCTTTCATTTTGTCTTCTATCTTTTTAAGATCATCATCTTTCAAATCAATTTCCATATCGTAATAAAATCCATTTTCTATTGCCGGCCCAATACCAAATTTAACATCTTTGTAGAGAGATTTTACTGCACTTGCAAGAATATGTGATAATGAATGTTTTATATTTTCTAATTCCATAATTTTATTTTTCTAATTCTAATAATTCTTCAATTTCATCTGCAATTATTTTAGGGGAACCATCTTTGATGTCTGTCTTTCCTGTAATCGTTACTA
>DDMA01000018.1 GCA_002340425.1 Patescibacteria group bacterium UBA2558
ATTTTAAGAGCATCGTTAACATGTCCATTCTTTATACGACTAATAAATCCTTCTTGGGCTTTTTTGCAAGCATCTTCCATGTGTTTATTAACAAAATCTTCGGGTAAATTAAAATTATTCTTGATTTTAATTATTCCATCTATGTCAAATTGTTTTACTTTATTAACAAAAGCTTTTTTTAATTCATCTTTTACTTCTTCATCTTTTAAAAAATCCGAAATATCTGCTTTTTCTTTAACATTTAAAATATAATCTAAATCATCATTTTTCAGACTTTCCAATAATTCATCCCGCATTAAGCTGCCTATGCTTTCTTTCTCTAATTTTGAGTTTAAATTATTTTCGAAATTCATAAATTATATTAAGTATGGTTATAAACTAGCAAACTATTCTAAAAATTATACTTTTTTATTATTTTTTAGTATATCATAATTTTTTCTATAGCGCTATTCTAATTCTAATTGTGCATACGCTCCAAATGGCTGCAAGCATTGAACGCCGTTAGAACCATTATTCTGGAAGGCTGGAATCCCTACGAAATGGAAGCGGCAGTCAAATATTTAATTATTGATGCCCGATTAACTGTGGAATCACTCAAAATAATCTACTACTCTGTTGCTATCGGAATTTTACCGCATTTTGATTCTACGGTCTCAACTGCGGTAATTATATCATCTATTTGCGGCTCCTTGGCAATTAATTTATTGCCATTTTTTAGTGTCAAAGTTACAAGTCGGCTGTGTGTTTGAAAGACTTTTTTAACTTCGCAATTATTGACAGTTAATAGTGCCTGCTCCCAAGTACTATTCGTTTCCTGAACAAAAGTTCTTCCGTCAATTGTTTGGCATTGGACTGGATTGGATTTTAATATCGAAAATCCTGCCATGACGCAAGAATCAAAATCAGTAATCTGTTTTAGAAGCTCATCGCATTTTTCTTTATCTTCTGAATAACTCGATACTAAGCATTTGAAGAGTTGGTTTGCCAGAGTATTTTCGTTTAAAGTCGAATCCCATTTAATAGTTTGAACTATACGATCCACCGTTGCATCAATATCAAAAGCCTCTCGCTCGCTCGTGCAAGCCCGACTCTGTTCCTCATCGTAATTGGCGCAATTAGGATAGCGCAAAATAAAACTAACTGAAACCAGCTTTCCTTCCTTGGGAGTCGTGTAAACGTAAGAAGAATAAACGCTTCCTGCAGCTCCTTCGTTTTTAACGTTAACGCAGTAAATCCTATTATCGACCAACCTCTGGCTGGTTATTTCAAGCATACTACTTTTCTCTTGCGGTGTTTCTACGCAGGAAAAATTACCTGATTCAATCTTAACTGTTGGCGGCCATTCCTGAGTAAAAATATACTTAGTGATTAATTTTTCTGGATACTGGAATGAGATGCCATTATCATTATAATTCTTCCAAAGTTCATTCTCCTGATTATTTATAACCGAAACCTTAGTTATCAACCAACGGTTATCGAAATTTCCCGCATTAATTTTCGTTACATTAAAATCAATTGGCCGAGAGCCTGCCATGCCTGTGCTCGTCATATCTATGATTTTTCCAAATATTTTGTAAACATCCTGATCAATTTTCGTTATGCCCGTAATCTCAATACTATCTGGCCAAGGGCTGGAAGTTAACCTACCCAACGCTTTTGAAGGGTCAGCCTTCCATTGTGCGATTAGATCGGGAGCAACATAATCTTTATAGTTTTCTTCAATATCTTGCGACGCTGTCGGAGAGAGCAAAGAAACATTTTTAAGAGCATGGCCAAAATTTACAACCAAAGATTTTACGGCTGTTTCTTCGAGTTGACTTTTCTTTTCCCAGAAATAAAAACCAAAACCGGATACAATGACTATTACAATTACCAATGATACTAATATAATTTTTTTATTCATAATTTAACAACAAGCTTCATAAAATGATTTTGGAACAAAAATTCTTCCATGAGAGCGCAGCTTGGCGGATATTGAAACATCGCATAAACTTATATTAGGTATCTTTTTTAAAGTATTGCTCTTGCACTATTTCTTACATCACTGCAATTCCAATCTATTCGCGCATACGCTTAAAGTTGGCTGTGGGACTAGGACTCGAACCTAGATTAACGGAGTCAAAGTCCGTCGTCCTACCATTAGACGATCCCACAATGTGAATCATATTCCTATTGCTTCAATTATTGCTAACTCTAAAGGAAGTTGCTGTATTGATGCATATTTACTTTTATTCTCTGCTTCTAAAAGAAGTTCAATAGTTCTTTTCAATGTTTCCTCGTCAAAACTTTCTGATTGTTTTATTGCCTTGGCGATTGATTCTTTTGTCTCCCCAGGCATTATTGACTCTATTAAATTAGCATCAATTTTTAAAATAATCAACTTTCTTAAGTAGCTAATTAGTGCTTTTGTAAACTCAGGTAAATCTATCCCCTTTTCAATTTGTTCTCCAACAAATTTCAATGCCCCAGCTTTATCTTTTTTAATCAAATACTCCGTTAATTCAGTAATAACATCCGTTTTAACTATTCCTAAAAGGACTTGAATATCTTCTTCTTTTATTCTCACTCCCGGTAAAAAACTTAATACTTGATTAAGTATTCCTTCTGCGTCTCTCATAGATCCCTCTGAGGCAGATGCTATTGTTCTTAATGCTCCCTCTTCTATTTCTATCCCCTCTTTTTTACAAATAATAGAAAGTTTTTTAATGATTTCATTATAAGATAGCTTGTAGAAATCAAATCTTTGGCACCTTGAAGCGATAGTTGGTATCATTTTGTGTGCTTCGGTAGTAGCGAGGATAAAGATAGCAAATGATGGTGGCTCTTCTAGTATTTTCAAAAGTGCATTAGCGGCATCTTTTGATAGTTGATGTGCCTCGTCTAGTATTAAAACTTTGTATTTTAAGAAATTAGGGGCAAATTTAATACTTTCTCTAATGCTTCTTATTTCATCAATACCTCTGTTTGAAGCAGCATCTATTTCTATTATATCAATCGCCTTGCCTTCGTTTATTTCTAAACAAGATGGGCACTTATTACATGGTTCTGCTCCTTTAGGATTTTGACAATTGATTGCCTTAGCAAAAAGACGTGCAAGAGTGGTTTTCCCTGTTCCTCTGTGCCCAGAGAATAAATAGGCGTGAGATATTGTCCCTGAGGATATTTCATTAGTAATAGTTTTAACTATATGTTCTTGTCCTATAAAATCTTTAAAACTATATGGTCTATATTTTCTATAAAGTACTAAATTTGTCATATAATCATTGTATGACTTTTTTTGTTAAAAATCAAATAATAAAAAAAGTGTAAGAATTCTATTTTTATTTAATATCTTACACTCTAAGAGGGCTACATATAGTGAAAAAATCACAAAAGGATATTTTTTGAATCACTTCCTAAGATTTTTCTAATTGTTAACAAAAAAAGAAGCGTACATGAACAATATTGTATTTAATATTTTGTCAGTACGCTTACAGGCGAAGAGTACCACCCAGAAAGCGGCAGTTGTTTTTTAAAAAAATCACCTCCATTAAAGAACTATACCCTTTACTTCTCACCCCCGACATAAGAAGCTCAGGGTGCTTTGAGTATAATATAAAAGAAGTATTGTGTCAAGCAAACTGAGCGAGTTCAAGAAATGCTCTCGTTCACAGGTTTCGTTTCATGCGCATTACTGGATTAGAAAATACTGACTTTTTGAAAATGTGAGTATACGTCCGAACTTACCTTCTCAAAAATTAAAATGCTAATTTAGGCTTTATATTTTAAATAACTTAGCTATTCTTTTTGGTATTTTGTTTTATTTTCTTCCGGTTGCTTCTAAGATTTTATGCCAATGTTTATGCTTTTCTTCGTTATCATAATAGCTGAACACTCTAGTTTTAATATTTTTAAAACCCTGCTTGGATAATATTTTTTGTAAGTCGTTAGCTGTTAAAACTGAACTGCTGTTTTTATCTTCTTTATCAAATGTACTAATAAAAAACCAACCATCTTTTTTTAGATTATTAAAAATTGTTTTTACAAATTGTTCTTTATTTTTTATCTTATGGATTACATAATTTGAAAAAACCAAATCAAAGGGATGGTTTTTTGATAAAAAATATTTATCTAAATTAATACCCGTTTTTATATCCACTCCTTCACACTTCCAGCCC
>DDMA01000012.1 GCA_002340425.1 Patescibacteria group bacterium UBA2558
TTGTCCAGAATGGTGTCCACATTGTCCAGATTGTGTCCACATTGTCCAGATTAATAATTAAAAGCGTTTCATATAGAACAACGCCTTAATAAATAATAAAAATATGCAAGAATATATCATACTATTTTTCTTTATAATCACGGGCTATCTTTTAGGATCAATCCCCTTTGGCTATATAATAGCCAAAAGGAAGAATATTGATATCACAAAACAGGGAAGTGGTAATATTGGGGCCACGAACGTATCTCGCTCTTTAGGACCTAAATATGCCTTATTAGTCGCTGTTTTAGATATTCTAAAGGCACTTCTACCTATATATATAGCAAGTTACTATATTTCCAACGATTGGTATATGCTTTTTGTTATAATCGCCCCGATGATTGGCCATATTTTCCCTATTTGGCTTAATTTCAAAGGTGGAAAGGCTGTTACTACTGTTTTTGCCGCTATTTTTTACATCACCGGATGGAAAGCATTGCCATTTTTAGTTATATGGGCAATTATGCTTAAGTTAATCAAGATAATGAGCTTGACAAATCTTATTATTATTTTATTTATTCCCATTTGGTTTTGGATTGAAACACATTCACTACCTTACCTATATCTAGGACTATTTTGCGTTATTATGATTTATTGGACCCATAGAGAGAATATAAAACGGCTAATTGAGGGAAATGAGAAGAAAATTGTTAAATAATTAATAATATGTCATAATACAAATATGATTACATTGCTGTATATAGTATCTTGTTTTTATTTCTTTTTACCCGCATATATTGCCAATGCTTCGCCACCCATAGCCAACACTTTTAATGTCTTAAAGGGACTTAAAAAGCCAATTGATGGGGGAAAAACAATAAATGGATTTCCTATACTGGGAGACCACAAAACATGGCGAGGGCTAATATGTGAAATTGTTATCTGCTTTCTACTAGTTCAGCTAATTTTTTGGATAAATAGCTACTACAATCTCCCTTTTTTGAGTATTATCGGCATAAATGGCTCGGCTGTTTCAACCATACAATTAGGATTACTTCTTGCCATCGGTATTGTTTTTGGTGATTTATTATTCGCTTTTATTAAAAGAAGATTGCGATTGGAACCAGGAACTGCCTTTGTGCCTTTTGATCAAACCAATTATGTAATTGGTGCTTTTATTTTTACCCAACCAATGCTTGGATTATCTTTTGATTTTTGGATTGTTCTTCTTGTCTTGACATTTTTCATTCATATTTTATTCAATAGAATTGGGTATAACTTGGGCTTGCATAAAGCAAAATGGTAATATAATATAAAGTTGTAATAATTAAATAATAATTTATGCTACAATCATTTATAGACGTACTCCCCAACATATTTTTAGGAATCGTCATTATCTTATTGGGGCTATATATTTCTAAAAAAATAAGAGATCTTGTTATCCATTTTCTCAACAGGTTGCGATTAAATCAAATGCTTGGTTCACTAGGATGGCAGGAGTTTTTTAATCGTTTCAATACTAAATTAGATATTCCACGTTTTTTTGGCACCATTACTCAAATTTATTTCTTGCTTTGGGTTGTTTTGGTAGTGCTTGATATGTTATCTCTATCAATCGTGGGAGATATAATAAGCAACATCATCAATTACTATCCTAATATATTTATTTCAATAGTTATTTTTATCGTTGCTGTTTTCATTGCTGACTTTAGTAAAAAAATTATCGTTAGTGATTTTAAAGAAGAAAAACTTACTTATTCTAACTTTTTAGGCAATATTATTGCTTCTAGTGTTTGGGTTATCGCAATACTATCAATACTTTATCAATTACAAATTGCTCAAACACTTATTCTAATAGCATTTATTGGTTTCATCGCTTTAATTGTTTTAACTGTCGGCATTGCTTTTGGTTTAGGAGGCAAAGAAATAGCGAGAAAAACACTTGAGGACATTGAAAAGAAAATAAAGTAATATGGATTACATATCACAAAACGAACTTAAAAAAATGCTTCTTTTCTCGAGTGAAAGAATAGAAAGGGACAAAGAACAGATAAATAAAATTAATGTTTTCCCGGTTCCAGACCAAGATACAGGAAATAACCTTTCAGCGACATTAGAAGGAATAAAAAGTAATATTGAAAGTAAGGATTTTGAAAGTATTGCCGAGTTATCCGATAGTGTTTTAGATGGAGCATTGACCAGCGCACAAGGAAACACGGGCATCATATACACCGGATTTTTAGCAGGATTTTTCCCTTGTATTGCTGAAGAGAAAGAGGTTAGCGCAGAAAAGATGGGCATTGCTTTTGAAAAAGGTTACGAAAGGGCAAGAGAGTCAATCCAAGACCCGAAAGAAGGAACGATGCTTGATGTTATCAAGGCCTTCGCATTGGCAATTAAAGATTATTCAAAAAAAGAAAAAGACATTGTTAAAAACTTCTATTTTGCTTTAGAAAAAGCAAACGAGGCATTATTAGATACGCCAAACAAAATGGAGGTCTTAAAAAAGGCAGGGGTAGTTGATGCAGGAGGACTAGGTTTTCTAATGATATTAGAAACATATTTAGACACATTAAAAGAGCAAGAAGAAGATCCTTTTGTTATAAAGACAAAACAAGGAACAGAAATTATGAAGCCAAAAAGGTTTATACAAATACTTTCTAATAGATACGAGGTTGTTGCTTTGCTTGATGATGGATATTGTGATGAAAAACAAATCCGAGAAAAATTAGACCCTCTTGGAAATTGTCTTGATATTATTAAAATAAAGAACAGAACCAAGATACACATCCACACTGATATGCCCTATGAAGTGCGAGATATTATTAAAAAAATGGGGAACATTGAAAACCTTAGAATTGAAGATATGGCAAAAGAGGTTACTGGACAAAAATCAGTAGAAAATGTTTCTATCGGAATGGTAATTGATGAAAGGGCTGGTTTGAGCCCAAAAATTATTAGTCATTACGATATAGAGGTTATTCCGTTGAGAATAATTTGGGAAGAGGGAGAGAATGTAGCTGGAGAAAATGTTTGTCAACGAATCAAAGAAGCAAAAGAAAAGGGGATTAGTAGCTGTCCCAAAATTGAACCGATATTACCTGAATTCTTTATGGAATCATACAAAACCCAACTTCAAAAGTTTGACGATGTCTTATGTATCGTTTCTTCATCAGTGCTCTCTAATAATTATGATTCTGCCCTTAAAGGTAGAGATTTACTAAGTGAAGAAGAGAAGAATCATATTTATGTTATTGATTCAAAAAACATCAGTGCTGGTCAATCAATTTTAATTTTAGAGGCCCTTGAAATGATTGCAGAACAAAGAAAAATAGAAGAAATTGTTAGAAAAATTGATAAAACAATTGATAAAGTAAACCTCTATTGTATTGTTGAAAAAAATGACTGGTGGAACAAAGAAAAGAAATCATGGTTAAAGAAAAAAACAAGGTATTCTTTGGGAGAAATGAGAAACGGAAAAATAGTTCATATTGAAAATGTTAAAAATACTGAGTTTGCAGAAGCTATTTTTAGAAAAATAGAAAAAAACTCTAAAAAAGAGATTAAAAATGGTAAAAGAATAAGGGCAGTTATTGCTCATGGAGATAATTTAGAAGAAGCCGAAAAACTTAAAAAATTATTGAAAGGGATAAAAAAGACAGACATTTCGTTTATAAACATAACCGACCCTGTCACAAGTATTAACGCTTGTCCACAAAGCTTACTTGTTGGTTGGATTATAAAATAAAATACAAAAAATATGAAAATAGGACCAATAAGCGATGAAGCATTTGATTTACCGGAAGAAATAATTGAAAAATACAAAATTGGTGTTGCCAGATTCAAAATTGACCTACAAGAATTAAAAAACCTACCAGGTAATATTTACCAAAAAACAAGAGAGGCCGAAAGACAAGGAATAGAAAGCGTAGTTAAAACATCGCAACCATCAATTAATGATTTTCTTAGTATTTTTAAGGAAAAATTAAATGAGTTTGAGGAGGTTTTCTGTGTTACTATATCATCAAAACTTTCGGGAACATATAATTCAGCACTTCAAGCAAAAAAATTCTTACAAAAAGAATTTCAAGATAAGGTCCACGTTATTGATTCATTAAATGGAAGTGCTGGCCAGGGGCTTGTTGTATTAAAAATAATTGAATTGGCAAAAAGAAACTTGAATAGTCAAGAAATTAATAATAAGATTAAAGAGGTCATAGAAAAAACAAAGCTCTTCGGAATGTACCATGACCCTAAATGGCTTAAAGCAAGTGGAAGATTTCCCCGGTTTGTTCCTGTAATAATGGAAAGAGCAGAAAAAATGTCTATTAAGCCCGTATTTAGAATGGTGAATGGCAAATTGTCTGTTGCGGGAGTCAAAAGGAATATAATTGATTTGTCATCCGCTCTATTTGAAGAATTTGATAAGGCAACAAAAAAAGCTAGAGGGGAAGGCAAAAAAATTATCGTAGGAATTACCCATGCAGACGATATCAGCCAAGCTACTAAATTAAAAGAAATGATTCTTTCTTTGAAAAATACAGAAGTTGCATTTATCAATCTTACTTGTTTTCCAATAGGAGGACATATTGGACCAAATTCATTAATTTTATCATGGCAAGAATAATAAATAAAAAATATATATATGAAAAAAACAACAATTGTTATCGGCCAAACCGCTCCAATCACTGAAGAATTAGTTAAAAAATATGGATTCATTATTACTCCATTTGTAATTGATTGGCCAGAAATGGACTCATTAGAAGGAAATAATATTTTTGAAAAAATGCGTGATGCCGAAAAAAAAGGAATTAAAACAGTTCCTAAAACAAGTCAACCATCAATAGGTATTTGCAAAAAAATATTTGATGATGCTCTAAAAGAAAGTGAATCGGTAGTTTGTATTGCTATTAGTTCTCAATTATCAGGAGCATATAATTCAGCAGTTCAAGCAAAAAAAATGTTAAACGAAAGCGACCAAAGCAAGGTCTTTGTCTTAGATACTTTTAGTACTGATGTTAGCGAATCGTTGATTGCTCTTAAGGCAGGAGAGCTTGCAGAAGAAGGAGTATCGGGAGAAGAGATATTTAAAGAAATTACTGAAATGTCTCCAAATGTTCATCTTTTTGGTATCCTTGAAAGTCCCAAATGGCTTGAAGCTAATGGAAGACTTAACCATACCCTCTCAGTTATACTTTCTCAAATGCAAAAAATTGGTATGCGACCAATTTTATCAGTAAAAGATGGGTTGGTTAAGGCAGCTAATTTAAAAATGCAAGCAAAGAATACTGCTCAAGCATTATTTAAGCATACAGAAGAAGTAATAAAAAAGCCGTTAGAGGAAGGAAAAATCTGTAGGGTTGCAATAAGTCATGCTGATGCCTTAGAAGAAGCTGAAAAACTTAAAAAGATGTTTGAAGAAAAATATCCTCAAGTAGAAGTTAGTTTTATAGCGTTAACAGGCATTGTCGTTGGTTGCCATGTTGGACCAGGGACATTATTAATTTCTTGCTCAATAGAAAAATAAAAATATGAATATTACAATAAACTACATTTTAATAGCCATTGTTTCATATGTTATCGGTTCAATTCCTTTTGCTTTAATATGTGTGCGATTACTTTTGGGTAAAGATGTGCGCCAATTTGGCTCCAAAAATACTGGTGCACTAAATACCCTAAGAGTCGTCTCCCATGAAAAAGGTAAAAAATGGGGCATACCATCATTTCTTCTTGTATTCTTTCTAGATGCTTCAAAGGCCGTTTTAGCAGTAATTATTGCAACATATTTTATAGAAAATCAAGTCATCGCTATGACTCTTGGAACATTCTTTGCAATCCTAGGACACAATTATTCTATCTTCTTAAGGTTCAAAGGTGGAAGAGGGGCCGCATCACTAATGGGAGTACTCTTTTATTTTGATCCTGTTGTTTTTATTGGTTGGGTTGTACTCGTTGCATGCTTTATGTTCCTTATAGAGATTTTTATGGGAGGAATAATTAGTAAAAAGTTCTTCAAAAATGCTATCTCTGAACAAATCATTGGTAGGTTATTAGGTGAAATATATGCTCTTTGGTGGATATCAATCTTTGCTCCACCATTATTCTATCCGACACTATTAGGAACAATTTTAATTATTATAGCCCACAAAGACAGAATAGAAAAACAAGTTGAAAAAATAAAAGCTAAAAAATACTTCAATGATTGAAAATATATTAATTTTAATAATTTCATACCTTTTAGGGTCTATTCCTTTTGGTTATTTAATTACTAAAATTTCAACTAAAAAGAATCTTTTAGAAATTGGTTGGAAGAAAAACTCTAGCTCAAATGTATATAAAAATGTTGGCAAGTGGCAAGGCATCATAGTGTTTCTACTAGATATAGCAAAAGGATATCTATCAGTATACATTCCCTTAACATTAGGATTCTCTGTTGAAATACAAATGGCTTGTGCGATCCTCGCTGTAATTGGTCATAACTGGTCAATTTTCCTTGGTTTTCGTGGTGGAAGAGGAGTTGCCACTTTAATTGGAGTTATTCTTGCCTTTGATCCAGTGTATCTATCTATCATCTTGATTCCTTGCGCAATTTTTACTATAATCTGGACCGCCTCCGTAGGAACTCTTTTATCGTTTTTAACTGGTATATTTCTTTCTCTTTCAGTTAGTGAATATGCATTACCGGGAATTATCTTATCAATTACCCTAATCCCAGTATTAATTAAAAGATTGAGTCCTATTAGTGAAATACAAGGAGAGGGAAAAAGAGAATTGATTGAAAATAGATTGTTTTTTGATCAAGATACCATTCCGCCATTAAGAATTAAAAGGAAAAAGCCCCTGTAGCTCAACGGATAGAGCGCTGGTCTTCGGAACCAGATGTGCGAGTTCGAATCTTGCCAGGGGCACTTGACAAAAAAAGCATAGTTGACTATCCTTAAATTGTAAGTTTAAGGATAGTGAATTACTCTTTTTATGATAAAAAGACAGGACTTAGAAATAAAGAATCCTTGGTGGAATAATAATGAATTTATTGTTCCGGAAAAAAATCTTCCCAAAAGAGATCTTTTTTTTGTTCTCGAAAAAAATCTACATCATTCTTTAATGTTGAATATAGTAGGATTGAGACGTGTTGGTAAAAGCACCATTCAAAAACAATTGATTGATCACCTTTTAGCAAACAATAAAATACACCCAAATAATATTTTTTATTTTCTCTTTGATTATTCCTTTCAATTACAAAAACCCGAATTTCTCGACGATGTCTTGTTTTTCTATTTTAAAGAAATTGCCGATAAACCATCTCTAAATTTTGAAGATGTTGTATATGTTTTTTTAGACGAAATACAGTATATTGAAAACTGGCAATCGATATTAAAAAAATATTACGATTTATCAAATAAAAAGATTAAGTTCATTGTAACTGGGTCTCAAAGCCTTCTCCTCAAAAGAAAAAGTCAAGAAAGCTTAGCTGGCAGAATTTTTGATTATTATTTACCACCATTATCATTTCGCGAATTTATTAAAATTAAAGAAGAGAAAATAAAGTGCTTAGAAGAGTATGATCTTTTTGAACTTCCTCAATTTTTTGGAAAATTAGACCAGTTTAATATATATAATAGTAAAGAAATTAGTAAATTAAGTGGGGAATATATTATTTCTGGCCAATTTCCAGAAACTAAAAACCTGGATCTTCCTGAGCAACGCAATGAATATATATCCGAATCAGTAATCGGAAAAATACAAGATGATTGTATTCGAATTTTTAATATTGAAAAGAGAGATGAATTTAAGTTATTTACAAGGCAATTATTAGAGAACATTTCTTCTCTGTTTGAATTAACAAATATTAGTCGTGAAATAAGTATTTCTAAAAAAACACTAGAAAACTATTTAGAATACTTGAAAGAAAGTTATGTTATTGAAATTCTATACAGAAATCACAAATCCCCAATAAAAAAAGGAAGGATGTTAAAGAAAATTTATACCCCTTGTGTTAATTTTACTTGTGCACTTAATCATTATAGCCCTAAAGACATAGATAAAGTTCCTCAAGCTTTTGGGAAAATAATTGAAAATGTTATATATAATACCTTAAATTTGAAATATGGAAATGACAATATTAGCTTTTGGAGAAAAAACGATAAAGAAATTGACTTTTTAGTTACAAAAAATGCAAAACAAATAGCTATTGAAGTTAAATTTTCAGATAATATTAACTTAAAAGAGCTAAAAACTTTGCGNNGACTATATGAAACTAAAAAAAGTTGAATGTGGAATTGTAATCACTAAAAACGAGATTAGCAAAAAAGAGGTTAATAACAAAACAATATATTTTATTCCTTACTATTTAATATTAATGTTAATTTAGCTTGATTTTTTGTACAAATTAAGCTATACTAACGCCATAACATATGCCATTACTAAAAACAAAGAAGATATTTTTATTATTTACTCTATTGTTTTTAGCTGTTTCTCCTGTTTTAGGCGATGGGCTAGTTCCTTGCGATGGCTGGGATTGCACATCGGATGATTTAACAGGAATGGTTGGCAGTATTTTTGATTTAATTGCTTTTCAAATTGTTCCTGCTTTAGCCGTTATTGGCTTTGTAGTAGCCGGTATTATAATGATAACATCAGGAGGCGACCCGGCAAAATTCAATCGAGGCAAATCAGCGATGCTTGCCATAGCAGTTGGATTAATGATTGTCTATCTTGCTTGGGCAATAGTAGAACTATTCATTGAAATAATTGGAGGAGAAGATTGGACAATGGAATTCTTTAAAGAAGATGAATTGCCTCATGAAGATGAATTGCCCCGTTAGCTCAGTTGGCAGAGCAGGAAGCTCTTAACTTCAAGGTCGGGGGTTCAAGTCCCTCACGGGGCACTCTAAATAATAAAAAAATATGTTAACAACAAAACAAAAAACAAAAATAATTGATGATTTTAAAATCAACGAAAAAGACACTGGCTCAGCTGAAGTCCAAATTGCATTACTTTCAGAGGAAATAGATAGATTATTAAAGCATCTTCAAAAACACAAAAAAGATGTAAGTTCTAAAAAAGGACTTCTCAAAATGGTAAACAACAGAAGAAAACTTCTGAAATTCTTGAAAAGAACAGATGAAGAGTCCTACAAAAAGGTAATTAAAAAAATAGGACTAGAGAAATAAAAATGAAAACAGAAACTTTTAAACTAAATATTGATAATAAAACACTAGAAGTAGAATTTAATAATCTTGCCGAGAGAACCAATAGTTCTGTTTTTGTTAGAATGGGAAACACTGTCATTATGGCAACTGCTGTGATGAGCAATAAAGAAATCGAGGGAATCGATTTCTTTCCTTTAACCGTGGCGTATGAAGAAAGATTCTATGCTGTTGGAAAAATATTGGGCTCAAGATTTACAAAAAGAGAGGGCCGACCGTCTGAACAATCTATTTTAACCTCAAGGTTAATTGATAGAGCTATCAGGCCATTATTTCCTAAAAACTTCAGAAGAGAAGTGCAAATAATCATTACTTGTCTTGCTTGGGACAAAGAAACTGACCTATCATTCTTAGGAGCGATTGCCGCTTCAATTATTCTAAGCACATCTGACATTCCATGGGAAGGACCGATTGCTCCTGTTAGAATTGGGTCTATCAATGGAGAACTAAAAGCTTTTCCAACATTTGAGGAAAGAGAGTCAGGCGATATGGATTTACTTCTTACGGGATTGAAATCAGAATCAAAAAAAGAAGTATTAATCAATATGATTGATGCAGGAATGAATGAGATTCCAGAAGAAACAATCCTTAAAGCAGTAGAAATGTCTAAAAAATATCACCAAGATATTCTTAATTTTCAAGAAGATATTAAAAATAAAATTGGAAAAGAAAAAATAAAAGTATCTCTCCCTCAAAGTAATGAAGAAGTTGAAAAACTTGTTAAAGAAATTGTTGGTAATAGAATAGAAAATATTTTTAAAAAGAATCAGACAGACGATATGCATAAAATCAGAGATGACCTTGCGCTAAAATTAAAAGAGATTGAAGATGCCGACGCTCTCCGTTATGGTTTTTCATTTTTTGAAGAATATTCTGAAAAAATTATTCACCAATCAATAATTGAAAAAGGTCTTCGCTTTGAAGAAAGGGGCGTTGAAGAAATAAGAGACATTTTTTGTGATGTTTCAAAAATACCAATAGTTCATGGAAGTGGATTATTCTCAAGAGGGGAGACAAGAGTATTATCTTTTCTAACACTTGGATCTCCGGGAGATCAAAAAGTTTTTGATGAAATGGAAAGACAAGAAAAGAAAAGATTTATGCATCACTACAATTTCCCACCATCTTGCGTTGGCGAGATAGGACCACTAAGAGGACCAGGAAGAAGAGAAATTGGTCACGGAATGTTAGGAGAAAAAGCACTAAAGCCAGTTATACCTGAAGCTAAGACATTTCCTTACACCATTCGTCTTGTTTCTGAGGTCTTGTGCTCAAACGGATCATCATCAATGGCATCAGCTTGTGCGGCGTGTCTAGCTTTGATGGACGGAGGTGTTCCTATCAAATCACCTGTATCGGGAATAGCTATGGGACTAATGATGGAAATAAATGATGAAAAAAGCTCGGAAGATAAAAAATATGTTGTTTTAACTGATGTCCAAGGGGAAGAAGACCACTATGGTGATATGGATTTTAAGGTAACCGGAACAGAAAAAGGAATTACTGCTTTGCAAATGGACATTAAAGTAAGAGGAATCACTCAAGAAATTATGAAAACTGCCTTGTCTCAATCAAGAAAAGCACGATTAGAAATACTCCAAAAAATGAAAGAGGCAATTCCTGAGCCAAGAAAAGAGCTTTCACCAAATGCTCCAAGAATATTTACACTTAAAATTAAACCAGAGCAAATTGGTGAAGTAATTGGAAGCGGAGGAAAAACAATAAATGAAATTATTGACACTTGCAATGTATCAATTGACATTGAAGAAACTGGAGAAATTTTTGTTACAGCTGAAAATGAAGAGTCAGCGAAAAAAGCAATTGAGTGGATTAAAAACATTACAAGAGAAGTTGCTGTGGGAGAAATGTTCCAAGGACTAATTAAAAGGGTTCTTAATTTTGGTGCTATTGCTGAGATACTTCCGGGACAAGAAGGACTGATTCACATATCTCAATTGTCAGAAAAGAGAATTGAGAAAGTAACAGATGTTGTAAAAGTTGGTGATATCGTTCCTGTAAAAGTAATCTCTATTGACGAACATGGTAGAATTAATCTATCATTAAAAGAAGCTAAGAAATAATTATAATTAGTTTCAAAAAATGGAAGAAAACTTTTTAGACAAAAGAAAAATTATTACTATGGCAAAAGACCTAAAGGAAGCAACTGGAACAATGGTCTATCCTAAAGAAAACGATTTTGTCGATTTATCTTCTTTCTATATCATTAAAGATTTTCCTAAAAAAGAGGATATTGTTTTTGAAATTCCACTACCAGAAGTAAAGGAAGAAGAATTACCTATAAAAGAAGAGATAGAGGAAGAATTACCCGTTGAAGAGGATGAGAAAGAAGGAAGACTACCAAGTGCAATTGAATTAGGACTGGAAGAGCCAGAAGAAAAATTAGAAGAGAAAAGTATTTCAAGGGAACCTACTAATAAAGTTGAAGTTGAAGAAAAAGAAGAAGTAGATGATGAGCAAACATTAAAAGAAATTGGTGATAAAATTTTTGAATTGGAAGAAGTTTTAAGATCCATCAAAGAAGAGTCGAAACCATTTGATAAAAGAAAAGAGGAAATCAACAACGAAATAGAAAACATTAAAAAGAAAATAGAAATGCTTTTAGAGAAAAA
>DDMA01000008.1:0-22974 GCA_002340425.1 Patescibacteria group bacterium UBA2558
CGACCATAATTGACTTTTTGGTTTTTGAAGGGAGTTTGATTGCTCGCTCCGCGCCGCTGGCGCGGCGCTCCGCTCGCATTTTTCCTTATATTTCGGCACTAAATCATACGGCGGGCGAAAATCAAAGAGGATTTTTCTGTCCAGCAGGCGGCGGTTCGTGGTGGCGAAGCCACCAGAGCAAAAGCTCCCTTATAGAAAAATTATTGAATGCTTTTGCTCTCCAATTTTTTCCGTCTCTAGCCGAAGGCAAGAGGACAAAGCAAGTTTTTAATTCCGCGCTTTACATCCCGACGAAAGTCGGGATGGCCAAAGGCGACTAACCTAAAATCAATATGAAGACCAAATATTTTTTGTACGCTCGCAAGAGCACTGAAGACGAAGAAAGACAAGTGATGTCTATTGAAGCCCAGCTTGCGGAGTTGACAGAATATGCTAAGCGTGAAGGGCTAGAAGTTATTGAGCAGTTTGTGGAAAGCAAAAGCGCAAAGAAGCCAGGCAGAGAAATTTTCAATGCGATGATTGAAAAAATCCACAGCAGTAAAAATCCTGTCGGCATTTTGGCGTG
Source organism: Patescibacteria group bacterium UBA2558 (assembly GCA_002340425.1). Taxonomy (GTDB): domain Bacteria; phylum Patescibacteriota; class Minisyncoccia; order Minisyncoccales; family Minisyncoccaceae; genus UBA2558. The sequence continues at coordinate 566 of DDMA01000008.1, forward strand.
GCACCCTGACCGCTTGGCAAGAAATTCTGTTGACGGCGGACAGATTATTTACCTCATAGACCAGGGTAAAATCGCTTCTTTGCGCTTTCCCACTTTTTGGTTTGAGCCAACTCCGCAAGGGCTTTTTATGCTTCAAGTCGCCTTTGGCCAATCAAAATACTATTCCGATAATTTATCAGAAAATGTAAAGCGCGGTATTCGCCAAAAACTCAGGCGTGGAGAGTATCCGGGCAAAGCCCCACTCGGCTATGTGAATAATCCAAAGACACGAAACATAGAGCCAGACCCAACAAAATCAAAAATCGTGGCAAAAGCATTTGAGGAGTTTGCCCAAGGAAAACATACCTTAAAATCTCTCGGCGAGCGCCTGAGTTTTTGGGGCGTGGTGAGCAAAAACGGTACCCCTCTTGCTAAAGCCACAATCCAAAGAATGCTCACTAATCCAACCTATCTTGGATTGATTGTCCACAATGGCGAAACCTACGAGGGCAAGTTTCCGGCAATTGTTTCCAGAGCGACTTTTTCAGCCGTCCAGAAAATGCTTAAAACAAGAGCAAGACCGCGTAAAACAAGAAAAGGACACAACTTTCCGTTTGTTGGGTTGTTCCGGTGCGGCGAGTGCGGCGGCATGATAACTGCCCAGTGGGCAAAGGGAAAATACCGCTATTACAGGTGTACAAAAAAGTTTGGCAAGTGTACGCAGGGATACTTGCGCGAGGACTTGCTTGTTGCCCAGCTCAAAGAAAGGCTGAAAAAGGTCGCTCTCTGCGAAGACTGGGCGCAAAAGATGTTGGAAAAAGTAGATGAATGGGAAAAAGAACAAGCTCAGTCTTCGCAGTCTTTCGCCCAAAATCTTGAGGAGAAAATCAAGAAAACTGAGCAAAAGCTGGATAGGTTAGTCAACGCCTTTTTGGACGGCACTATTGAAAAAGAAATTTATCTTACCAAAAAGGACGAGCTTATTAAAACCAAAACCGCCCTTCTGGAAAAGAAAGGCGATTTTGGGCGAAAGGGAAACAATTGGATTGAACCTCTGCGGGAGTGGATAAAAGACGCTCACCACGCCGAAAAACTTGCTTTGTCCCAAGATTTTTATGAAATAAAAATCTTTGCGGAAAAAGTTGGAACGAACCGCCGAATGCTGAACAGAAAAATCTTGTTTGATTTCCGCCCGCCGTATGATTTAGTGCCGAAATATAAGGAAAAATGCGAGCGGAGCGCCGCGCCAGCGGCGCGGAGCGAGCAATCAAACTCCCTTCAAAAACCAAAAAGTCAATTATGGTCGGGCTGCCAGGAGTTGAACCTGGGTCTTACGCACCCCATGCGCAAATAATACCATTATACTACAGCCCGGGAGATTAATTCTTATCTAAAGATTTAATGCATTTTGTGCAAGCCAAAATTTTCTTGCCAGCAAAGTCGTTAAACTTTTTATTGCTTGGATTGGCAGGTACGATAACTTTTTGTAGATTAGGGTATTTTCTTTTCTTTGGCGAAGGATTATATTTAGAAATTAATTTATGGTAACTTCCGCCCATTGAAGAAGATTTTCCACAGATTTGACATTTTTTTTCCATATACGAGTAGGTTATCAAAAAAGTTGAATAATTGCAAGTAATTTGATAGTATTGATTTATGGAAATAATAATAGTATCACTTTTAGTTCTTTTGTTTTCAATAGTCATTCATGAGGTTGCTCATGGAAGTGTTGCATACTCTTTAGGTGATTCTACGGCAAAAGATGCTGGAAGGTTGACTCTTAATCCGATTAATCATTTAGATCCAATTGGTTCAGTTATGTTACCAGTTTTTTTTATTTTTCTAGGTGGACCAATTATTGGCTGGGCAAAGCCAGTTCCAATTAATCCCTATAATTTTAATGATCAGAAATGGGGAGATGTTAAGGTCTCAATTGCTGGACCTTTAGCTAATTTTTCACTAGCTTTGATTTTTGGATTATTAGTAATGTTTGTTAATTTACCCGAAAGCTTTTTAGTGGTTTCCTTATTGGTAATATTTTATAACGTTGTTTTAGGTCTTTTTAATTTAATTCCAATTCCTCCATTGGACGGATCTCATATATTGTTTAACTTATTAGGAGACAAAGCAATTGGACTTAGAAGAGTATTAGAGCAATATGGTTTTTTCCTTTTATTGTTTTTAATTTTTTTAATCCCTGGTGGAATTAATTGGATATTTAATTTAGCAAGTCAAGCAGTATATTTATTTTCGGGACAATTATTATTTTAATAAATTTTAATAAATAAAAAATATGAAATTAGAAAACAAAATTGCAATCGTTACAGGCTCAGGAGCAGGAATAGGCCTTGCTATTGCCGAGAGATTTATTAAAGAAGGTGCTAAAGTAGTATTTTCTGATATTAATGAAATTGATGTTAGTCAATATGGAGACAAAGCAATGTTTATTAAGTGTGATGTTTCTAAGTCAAATGAAGTTGATGAATTGGTTAATGCCTGTTTAGAGAAATTTGGAGGTCTTGATATTATGGTCAACAATGCTGGTATTGGAACATCGGCAGATATTACTAATTTAACTGATGAAGAATGGCAGAAAGTAATATCAATTAATTTGTCAGGAGTTTTCTATGGAGCGAGAGCGGCATCACTGGTAATGAAAAAAGGTGGTTCGATTATTAATATGAGTTCAATTTTGGGGTCAGTTGGTTTTGCTAGCACAGTTGCATATTGCGCCGCAAAAGGTGGAGTAGATCAAATTACAAAAGCTGGTGCGATTGATTTATCTAAAAAAGGAATTAGGATTAACTCTATTGCTCCTGGATTTATTAAAACCAATATGACTAAAGGGATCCAAGAGAATGAAAATTATTCTAATTTTATTAATTTGATGACGCCAATGGGATATATGGGTAGTGTTAGTGATATAGCAAGTGCGGCAACATATCTTGCTTCAGATGAATCAAAATATGTTACTGGGATAACGCTATATGTTGATGGGGGATACAGAGCTCAATAGTATTTGACATTTAGCATTTTATTTGATAGTTTAATCACAAGCGATTTTTCGCTTGCGATTTATTTTAGTAATTAAATATGCCAACAATAAGACAATTAATCAAAAAAAATAGAAAACCATTAAAAGCAAAAGACAAGACACCTGCTTTGGCTTTTGGATTTAATCCATTAAAAAATAAACCAAAGAAATATGACTCTCCATTCAAAAAAGGAGTTTGTCTAAAAGTTTTTACAACTACACCTAAAAAACCTAACTCAGCACTTAGAAAAGTTTGTAGAGTTAGATTGAGTAATGGCAACGAAGTTTCAGCATATATTCCAGGAGAAGGTCATAACTTGCAAGAGCATTCAATTGTGATGATAAGAGGCGGAAGAGTTAAGGATTTACCAGGCGTAAGATACCATGTTGTTCGTGGTAGATTTGATTGTGCTGGAGTAGAAGGAAGAAAAAAGAAAAGAAGTTCTTATGGTGTTAAAAAGCCAGCATCTAATAATTAAAATATATGTCAACAGGATTAAAGTATAAGAAAAAAGTAATATTACCAGACGTGGTTTATAATGATATCATTGTTGCTAAGTTTATAAATCAGATTATGACAAATGGTAAAAAAACTGTAGCTCAAAAAATAGTTTACGGTTCTTTTGATATAATTAAAGAACAAACAAAAAAAGATCCCTTAGAAGTTTTTAAGTTGGCAATTCAGAACGTTTCTCCTGTGTTAGAGGTTAAACCAAAAAGAGTTGGAGGAGCAACCTATCAAGTTCCCATGGAAGTTAAAGGAAATAGAAAATTAAGTTTAGCAATGAAATGGATTATTGCATCTTCAAAGAATAAAAAAGGAAAAGCAATGAAGTTCAAATTGGCCGAAGAATTAATAGATGCATCCGAAAATAAAGGAAATTCAGTTAAGAAAAAAGAGAATATACACAAAATGGCGGAAGCAAACAGAGCTTTTGCCCATTTTGCATTTTAATAATAAATATATATGAGTCGCCAATATCCAATAGAAAAATATAGAAATATCGGAATTATTGCTCACATCGATGCTGGTAAAACAACAACAACTGAAAGGTTTTTATTTTATACGGGAATTTCTCATAAAATAGGAGAAACGCACGAAGGTGAAGCCATTATGGATTGGATGGAGCAAGAAAAAGAAAGAGGTATTACTATTACTTCTGCGGCGACTACCTGTTTTTGGTCTCCAGGAGAATACTTGAGTAAAGAAAAAACAAATAGTCACAGAATAAATTTAATTGATACTCCTGGTCACATTGATTTTACAGCTGAAGTACAAAGAAGTTTAAGAGTGTTAGATGGAGCAGTTGTTGTTTTTGATGGTGTTGCTGGAGTTGAAGCTCAATCAGAGACAGTATGGAGACAAGCCGATAAGTATAATGTTCCGAGGATTTGCTTTATCAATAAACTAGATAGAGTAGGAGCATCTTTTGAAAAGAGTTTGCAATCAATTTGGGACAAGCTAACTAAAAATGCGGTTGCGATTCAATATCCAATTGGTGAAGAAGCACAATTTGAACAAATTATTGACCTAATAGAAATGAAAGCTGTCAAGTTTGAAGGAGAGATGGGCAAAGATGTAGTTTTCTCTGATATTCCAGAACAGATGATTCTAAAAGCAAAAGAATGGAGAGAAAAAATGGTTGAAAAAATTGTTGCTGAAGACGATCAATTAATGAACAAATATTTATCAGGTGAAGAAATTTCCATTGAAGAACTAAGAAGCACTTTGAGAAAAGCAGTCATCGATTGTAAACTTGTTCCTGTAATGGTTGGATCTTCTCTAAAGAACAAAGGAGTTCAATTACTTATTGATGCAATCGTTTATTACCTTCCAAGTCCAGCTGATTTACCTGCTGTCCGTGGAACTGCTGTTGATAACGAAGAGGTTGTGATAGAAAGACACCCTGATGATAACGAGCCATTTTCTAGTTTGGCCTTTAAGGTTGCAACAGATCCTTTTGTAGGAACATTAACATATATTAGGGCTTATTCAGGAAAGTTTACAAAAGGTGGTTATTTATACAATACAACCACCCAAGAGAGGGAAAGAATTAGTAGAATATTAAGAATGCATTCTAATGAGAGAGAGGAAGTAGAAGAAGTTTTTGCTGGAGATATTGTTGCTTTTGTAGGATTGAAAAATACTTCTACTGGACATACTCTTTGTGACGAAAAAAATCAGTTGGTTTTAGAAAAAATTGTTTTTCCGGAACCAGTTATTTCTATTCAGGTTGAACCAAAAACAAAAGCAGACCAAGAAAAAATGGGAGCAGCTCTTAAAAAACTTCAAGATGAAGATCCAACATTTAGAATGGAGACAGATCAAGAATCAGGAGAAACAATCTTGTCGGGAATGGGAGAACTTCATTTAGATATTATTGTGGATAGATTAAAAAGAGAGTTTAATGTTGAGGCAAATGTTGGAAGACCACAAGTCTCCTACAGAGAAACCATTGAAAGAAGCTCAGAAGCAGAATGTAAGTATGTAAAGCAAACTGGTGGAAGAGGTCAATATGGTCATGTTAAAATCAGAATTGAACCTAAGGAGAGAGGTACTGGATTTGAATTTATTAACGAGATTAAAGGTGGAGTTATTCCGAGAGAATATATTCCTGCAGTTGAGAAGGGAGTTAAGGAAGCAATGGAAAAAGGAGTTGTTGCCGGATATCCTTTAGTTGATATGCGAGTTATATTATATGATGGATCTTTTCACGAGGTTGATTCTTCAGAATTGGCCTTTAAAATTGCTGGATCAATTGCCCTACAAGATGGTGTTAAAAAGGCAGGAGCATATATATTAGAACCAATAATGAAATTAGAAGTTGTTATTCCCCCAGATTTTTTGGGAGATGTAATTGGGGACTTATTATCAAGAAGAGGTCGAATTGATGAGACAGTTGATAGACCATCTGTCAAAGCAATATATGCAAAAGTTCCTTTATCAGAAATGTTTGGTTATGCCACAATACTAAGATCATTAACCCAAGGAAGAGGAACATTCTCAATGGAGTTTGAAAGTTACGAAAAAGTTCCTGGAAATATATCTCAAGAAATAATTGAAGGTAAAAGAAAATAATATGGACATCCAAGAAATTAGAAAAATAATAGAAGAAGAGGGTGGAAAAATAATTATTCCTGGTGAGGATTCTCCAACTCTAATAATTATGACTTTAGATGATTATAGAAAGGGGAAAGAGATTAAACATCAAAATAAAACAAGTAGCCCCCCCAAGGAATTAGAGAAAGAATCTTTGACAATAGATGATCTTCCTTTTAATTAGTTATTGACTTTTTTCAAAAATTAGCTAAAATAAGCAAGTATAATAAATAATAAAAATAAATTAAAAATATGGCAGAATTTATAAGAACAAAACCTCACTTAAATGTAGGAACCATTGGTCACGTTGATCACGGTAAAACTACTTTGAGTGCAGCAATATTACACGCTTTAGCTCTAAGAAGCGGTACAACAGCTGAGAAATCAGTTGATCAAATTGATTCAGCTCCAGAAGAAAAAGTAAGAGGTGTTACAATTAACATTTCTCATTTAGAGTATGAAACAGACAAGAGACACTATGCTCACATTGATTGTCCAGGCCACGCTGACTATATTAAGAATATGATTACAGGTGCTGCTCAGATGGATGGAGCAATATTAGTAGTAGCGGCTACTGATGGACCAATGCCTCAAACAAGAGAACACATTTTATTAGCTAAACAGGTTGGTTTGCCTTCTGTTGTAGTATTCTTGAATAAATGTGATATGGTTGAAGATCCCGAAATGATTGATTTAGTTGAAGACGAAGTAAGAGAGCTATTAAAGAAATATGAATTCCCAGGAGATACCCTTCCAGTAATTAGAGGATCAGCTCTTAAGGCATTAGAAGGAACATCTGTTGATGATGAGTGGGTTAAAAAAGTTTTAGAACTAGTAGATCAATTAGATACATATATTCCGGAGCCAGTTAGAGACAAAGACAAACCATTTTTAATGGCAATTGAAGATGTCTTTTCGATTGAAGGAAGAGGAACAGTTGCAACCGGAAGAATTGAAAGGGGAACAATCAACTCTAACGAAGAAGTTGAAATTGTTGGAATTAAACCAACAATTAAGTCGACTGTTGTTTCAATAGAAATGTTTAATAAGACATTAAATTATGGAGAAGCAGGTGATAATGTTGGTGTTCTTTTAAGAGGTATTAAAAAAGAAGATATTGAAAGAGGTCAAGTATTAGCAAAACCAGGAACTATTACTCCTCACACTGAATTTACAGCACAAATCTATGTTTTAACAAAAGAAGAAGGAGGTAGGCACACACCATTTTTCTCAGGATACAAACCACAATTCTTTATTAGAACAGCTGATATTACAGGAGATGTATCTTTAACAGAAGGAACAGAAATGGTTATGCCTGGTGATACAGTAGATATTATAGTTAAATTGATTGTGCCAGTAGCATTAGAAGAAAAACAAGGATTTGCTATCAGAGAAGGAGGAAAAACAGTTGGTGCGGGAGTTATTACTAAGATTATAAAATAATAGGAAATGGTAACGGAAACTTCAAAAAAAACTGAAAGTATGCCTAAACTTAGAATTAAGTTAAAAGCATATGATCACAAAATAATTGATAAAAGTGCTCAGCAGATAATTGATGTGGCGATGCGTTGCGGTGTGAAAACTGCTGGGCCAGTTCCCTTGCCAATAGAAATTAGTAAGTTTACTGTTAACAGATCAACATTTGTTCATAAACCATCAAGAGAGCAATTTGAAATGAGAGTTCATAAGAGAATAATTGATGTTTTATCTCCAAATGCAAAAATAGTTGAGTCATTAAAAACACTTAACTTACCAGCAGGAGTTGATACAGAAATTAAGAGTATTTTATAGATGAAAATAAGAAAGTAATTTAATTAGATATCGGTAATGCTAGTCTTTTTCTAGGCTGGTTGCCTAGATTTTTATTGTAAATAATAACATGAAATTCATATTAGGAAAAAAAATTGAAATGAGTCAGGTTTTCAAAGAAGACGGAACAGTAGTTCCAGTGACTTTGGTTAAAACAGAAGAATGTAATGTTGTTCAAGTAAAAACAAAAGACAATGATGGCTACGAAGCAGTTAAGATTGGTTTTGAAAGTTTACCAGAAAGAAAAATTAAAAAATCAGGAACGCCCTATAGATATTTAAAAGAATTTAGAGGTGATATTAATGAAATTAAAACGGGAGACAAAATTTCATTAGATATTTTTGAACCCGGTGACAGAGTTAAGGTTTCCGGAGTATCCAAAGGAAAAGGATTCCAAGGAGCAGTTAAAAGATGGGGATTTTCCGGAAAACTTACCTCAAGCCATGGTAATAAACATGAACACAGAACATTAGGTTCTACTGGTTCTTGTAAGCCATCAAGAGTTGTAAAAGGTAAAAAAATGCCTGGAAGAATGGGGGGCGATAGAGTTTCAGTTAAAAACTTAGAGATTGTTAGTATTGATAAGAAGAACAATATAATTTCTATTAAAGGAGCAATTCCCGGAAGGAGAGGAACTCTTTTAGAAATAAGAGGATAATTTTATGGCAGCAGAAGAAGATATTAAAACAAGTTTACCAAAAGAGATATTTGATGTTCCAATGAACTCTGATTTATTGCATCAAGTGGTTGTTTCTCAAATGGCAAACAGAAGAGTTGCTATATCTCACACCAAAGATAGAAGTGAAGTTCGTGGTGGGGGAGCTAAACCATGGAGACAAAAAGGAACAGGTAGAGCAAGGCATGGATCAAGAAGATCTCCTATTTGGATTGGTGGGGGAGTTACCCATGGACCAACAAATGAAAGAAATTTCAAGAAAAGATTGCCTAAAAATATTAAAAAGAAGGCATTGTTTATTGCCTTGTCTGAAAAATTAAGAAATGATTTGATTATCATTGTCGATAGTTTTGATATTAATGAAATCAAAACAAAGAAAGTAATTGAAATGTTAAATAATTTAGGAATAAAGGAGAGTTGTTTAATTGTTTTGCCAAAAATTGATAGTAATATGATATTGTCAACAAGAAATATTCCCAAGGTTAATACAATACAAGCGAAGGATATTAATTGTTTAGATATTTTATCTTCAAAATATTTGTTGATTGATAAAGAAGGATTAAAAGTAATTGAGGAAACATTTAAGAAGTAATATGGAAATTAAGAATGAAAAATGGAATATCTTAAAGTCGCCATGCATTACAGAAAAAGCAGTTGACGCATCTACACAGGGAAACTTCTATGTTTTCAAAGTATTTAATGATGCTAACAAAATTGAAATTAAAAAAGCAGTTGAAGAAAAGTACAAAGTAGATGTTCTTCAGGTTAGAACTATCAGTATCCCTAGAAAAAAAGTAAAAAGAGGAAGAACAGAAGGGTTTAAACCGGGGTATAAAAAGGCGATTGTTAAAGTTAAAGAAGGACAAAAAATAGAAATGATTTCACAGTAATATGCAAAGAAAAAAGACAAAAATGAAAAACTTTCTTGTTTTAACGAAAAAGAAGCCAGAAAAAAGCTTAACAGTTAGAATTAAGAGAACAGGTGGAAGGGGAAGTGATGGAAGAATTACCACCAGACATGTTGGAGGTGGAGCGAGAAAGCTTTATAGGGTTGTTGAATTTGCACAAAAAGTTATGGATATTCCGGCAGAAGTTATGGCAATAGAATATGATCCAAATAGAAATGCTTTTATTGCTTTAATCCAGTATGAAAACGGAAAGAAGAATTATATTATTGCTCCCGAAGAATTAAAAGTAGGAGACAAAATTATATTTGGAGAAAAAGTAGAAGCAAAGATTGGAAACCGAATGAAGTTGAAAAATATTCCAGAAGGAACTATGGTATATAATATAGAATTACAACCAAATAAAGGTGGGGTTTTAGCAAGAGCGGCAGGGACAGGAGCAATTTTACAAAACTATGAAGGAGGTTATGCGAAATTAAAAATGCCTTCTTCTGAAATTAGAAGAATATCGGGAGAGTGTTTTGCATCAATTGGCAAGGTTTCCAATTCAGAATATAGATTTATTAGTTGGTCAAAAGCAGGAACAAGTAGAAAGAAAGGAGTTAGGCCAACCGTTAGAGGTTCAGCGATGAATCCATGTGATCATCCTCATGGAGGTGGAGAAGGAAGAACTGGAATTGGCCTTAAACATCCCAAGACCCCATGGGGAAAACCAGCCTTGGGAGTTAAAACAAGAAAGAAAAACAATAAATCGTCAAAATTAATTGTAAAAAGAAGAGTTAAGAAAAAGAGAAAATAATATGTCAAGAAGTTTAAAAAAGGGTCCGTATGTTGATCCTAAGGTAATAAAAAAGATAGAAGGCAAAAAGCCACTTGAAACTCCACCTATCAAGACATGGTCAAGAGCTTGCACGATTACTCCAGAAATGATTGGTTTTACTTTCGGAGTTCACAATGGAAAGGACTTTCTTCAAGTGAAAGTTACAGAGGAAATGGTAGGACACAAATTAGGTGAGTTTTCTCCAACCACAAAATTTATAAGACATGGAGGTAAAATGCAGAAAGAACAAGAAAAGAAAAAAGATAAGAGAGCTCAATCAAATGAGCCAGCAAAGATAAAATAATTATGGCATTTGAAGCAAAATTAAAATATTTACATATAAGCCCAAGAAAAACTAGATTAGTTGCTGATTTGGTGAGGGGTAAAGATGTAGAAGAAGCACAAACAATTTTGAAGTTTACAGTTAAGGGCGCCAGTGAGCCAATTTTGAAATTATTAAATTCTGCTGTATCAAATGCTAAAACATTACAAAATATTGAACCAAACGATCTTTTTATTTCAAAAATTACAGTTGATGAAGGTCCAGTTTTGAAAAGGATTCTTCCAAAATCAAGAGGTAGAGGAGAAATAATAAAGAAGAGAATGTCCCATGTTAATTTAGTTTTAGATATTAAAAACAAAAAAAATGAGTCATAAAGTCCATCCCAAAATTTTTAGAGTAAGAGGAATAGAAGATTGGTTATCCCAAGGATTCTACGGAAAGAAACCTTTAAATAATATTAAGGAGGATTTTATAATCAGAAGTTTTCTAACTAAAAAATTAAAAGAATCAAGCGTAGATAGAATTGAGATTGAAAGATATTTAAACAAAACTAATGTTGTCGTTTATTCAGCAAGACCAGGAATAATTATTGGAAGAGGGGGAGAAGGAATTGAAAAGTTAAGATTAGAACTTTTAAAAGAGATTTTCAAAAAAAACAAATTAAGTTTAGTAGAATGGAAAGATCTTGAGAAAAAATTAAAAATAGAAGTTAAGGAAGTTTCAAATTCATGGACATCTTCTGTTTTAGTTGGACAATGGATTGCTCAAAGAATTGAAAAAAGAATGCCTTTCAGAAAAACAATGAAGCAGGCGCTAGAAAAAGTTTTAGCCAATAAAGAAGTTAAAGGAGTCAAAATACAAGTTTCAGGAAGGTTAGATGGAACTCAAATTGCGAGATCAGAATGGATAGAAAGAGGAAGATTGCCAAGACAAACGATTAGGGCAGATATTGATTATTCTTTATCAGAAGCAAGATGTACTTATGGAACAATAGGAATTAAAGTTTGGATATATAAAGGAGATAAATTTGATGAATAAATATGTTAGCACCAAAGAAATTAAAGCATAGAAAACATCAGAAAGGCAGGAGGACAGAACGTCTTTTTGAAAGTAGAGGAACTAATATTGATTTTGGAACTTTCGGATTAAAAGCAACTTCAGAAAAGTGGATAACTAGTAACCAGATTGAAGCATGCCGAAGAGTAATTATTAGATATTTAAGAAAAGGAGGAAAAATGTGGATTAGGATTTTCCCAGCTAAGGTTGTTACTAAAAAAGGACAAGAAGTGCCAATGGGAGGAGGAAAGGGCTCCTTAGATCACTATGTTTTTCCAGTAAGGCCGGGTAGAATATTATTTGAAATAGAAGGAATAAGTGAAGCAGATGCTAGGGAAGCATTAAGAAAAGCAGGTGATAAGTTGCCATTAAAGACAAAATTTGTTAAGAAACAATAGTATGAAGAAAAAGAATTTACAAACAGAAGATTTGCCAAAGTTGCTTAAAGAAAAAAGAGAAAGCATTAAGGAACTTAGGTTTAAGTTGGTTGCTGGTGGATTAAAAAATACAAAGGAGTTAAGAGAGAATAAAAAAGATATTGCAAGAATATTGACTATATTAAATAAAAAATAATATGCCTAAAAAGGAGTTAATTGGATTAATAGTATCAGACAAAATGCAGAAGACTGCTGTAGTTGAAGTTGAGACAATCAAAGAACATCCAAAATATAAAAGAAGATACAAGAGTCATAAGAAATATAAGGCACATAATGAATCAGGAGAATATAAAATAGGTGATAGGGTAGTTATTAGAGAGTGTGCCCCAATTTCAAAAGATAAAAAGTGGGAAATTATTTCAAAATTAGATAAATAAAAAAATGATACAGGAAGAAACAATGTTAAAAGTTGCTGACAATAGCGGAGGAAAGATGGTGAAATGCATCCGTGTTTTGGGAGGAACAAGAAAAAGATCTGCTAATATAGGTGATATTATTGTTGTTGCTGTTAAAGATGCAGAACCAAGAAAAAATGTTAAAAAACACCAAGTATTAAAAGCAGTGGTTATTAGAAAAAAAGAGGCAACAAGAAGGAAAAACGGAAGTTATATCAGGTTTGATGATAATGCTGTTGTAATATTAGAAGGTTCTTCAAAAGAACCAAAAGGAACAAGAATAATTGGTCCTGTTGCTCGTGAAGTTCGAGAAAAGGGTTTTGAAAAGATTTCTACAATGACAAAAAATTTAATTTAAGGATATGAAAATAAAAAAGAATGACCAAGTTTTAATAATTGCGGGAAACGACAAAGGAAAGAAAGGAAAGGTTCTAAGGTCTTTACCATCAAAAGATAAAGTTGTCGTTGAAGGAATTGCATTGGTTAAAAAACATATCAAACCAAGAAAATCAGGACAAAAAGGTCAGATAGTAAGTGTTCCAAGAGCAATTAGCATTTCAAATGTTAATTTAATTTGTTCCAAATGTGGGAAACCAACCAGAGTAGGATATAAGATAATTGATAGCAAAAAATATCGTATTTGTAAAAAATGTGGAGCAAAAAATTAATAATATGGTAACCATTAGTATAAAAGAAAAATATAAGAATAAAGTAATCCCAGGAATGGAGGAGAAGTTTAGTTATGGTAATGTAATGTCTGTTCCTAAAATTGAAAAAGTTATTATCAATAGTGGTTTTGGAAAACTTGTTACTAACAAGACAAGAGATGAACAGAAGAAATTTGTTCAGTATGTTGAAGATAATGTCCAAGCAATTTGTGGGCAAAAACCGGTTATGGCTCCGGCAAGAAAATCGATTTCTACCTTTAAGTTAAGAGAAGGAAATATTATTGGTGTTAAAGTAACGTTGAGAGGAAAAAAGATGTATGATTTTATTGAAAAGTTAGTCAACATTACTTTGCCTCGTTCAAGAGACTTTCAGGGAATTAAATTAACTTCAGTTGATAATAACGGAAACCTTAACTTGGGAATTAGAGAGCATATTGTTTTTCCAGAAATATTACCAGAAAAATCACCAATAATTCTTGGTATGGAAGTAACAATAGTAACAAGTGCAAAAAGTAGAGAGGAAGGATTAGAATTGTTTAAGTTACTTGACTTTCCCTTCAAGAAAAGTTAAAGTCAATAAGTATTTATGGCAAAAATATCAAGAATAGCAAAATCAAATAAGAAGCCAAAGTTTTCAACAAGAACTGTTAATAGATGTTTTAAGTGTGGAAGAAAAGGAGGATATATTAAAAAGTTTGGTCTATGTAGAATTTGTTTTAGAGAAATGGCAAACCGTGGAGAATTGCCGGGAGTAAAGAAAAGTAGTTGGTAATATAATATAAAAAAATGGACCCAATAGCAGATATGATTTGTTCAATAAATAATGCTCAAGCAGTGGGCAAAAAGCAGGTAATATTTTATCCTTACTCTGATTTTAAGTATGCTTTCTTAGAACTTTTAAAAAACGAAGGTTTTATAGATAATGTAGAAAAAAAGGGTCGTCTTTCAAAAAGAAAAATTGTTGTTGATTTAAAATACACGGAAGATGGAAAACCAAAGATTACAAAGATTAGAAAGATTTCAAAACAGGGACAGAGAATATATTCAACTTATAAAGAACTAAAGCCAGTCAAATCAGGATATGGAGTTTCAATTTTAACAACATCAAAGGGATTATTAACTAATAAAGAAGCAAGAAAGAATAAAATTGGAGGAGAAATAATTTGTGAAGTTTGGTAAAAATATGTCAAGAATAGGAAAAAAAGAAATTTTAATACCTGATGGAGTAGAAGTAAAAATTAATGGAACAAAGGTAGAAGTAAAGGGACCTAAAGGATCTCTTAAGATGAAAACTTTACCAGAGATATTGATTGAAAAAAAAGACAATACAATACATTTCTCTCCTAAAAGTGATGACCTAAAATCAAAGGCGTATTGGGGACTAACAAGAACTCTTGTTAATAATATGATAGAAGGTGTTTTAAAAGGATTTGAAAAGAAATTGGAAATTAATGGAGTTGGTTTCAAGGCAAGAGTTGAAGGTAATAAATTAATATTAGACGTTGGTTTTAGTCATCCAGTTGAGATAGAGGCTCCAGAAGGAATTGAATTTGCCGTAGAAAAGAATGTTATTACTGTTTCAGGAATTGACAAAGAGTTAGTTGGTCAGGTATCAGCACAAATTAAAAGAGTAAGACCACCGGAGCCATATAAGGGAAAGGGCATTAAATATGTTGGTGAGATTGTTAGAATAAAAGTAGGTAAGAAAACAGCCGCATAAAAATATGATTGAAAAAAAGAAAAAAAGAATAAAAAGGCATAAAAGAGTTACTTCAAGAATAGGAAGCGATAAACCAAGATTGTGTGTTTTTAGAAGTAATCAATTTATTTATGCTCAAATAATTGAAGGAGGAAAAACTATTGTTTCAGCTGATGACAGGATGTTAAGAGGAAAAGAAAAAAAAGTTGAATCATCAAAAAAAGTTGGTCAATTGATTGCTCAAAAAGCAATTGAGAATAAAATAAATGAAGTCGTGTTTGATCGAGGAGGGTATAAATATCACGGGAGAGTTAAGGCCTTAGCTGAGGGAGCAAGAGAAGGAGGATTAAAATTCTAAAATTATGAAAAACACAAGATTTGATAAAAAGAAAGAAGTAGTAAAAGATGAATTTGATTCAAAGCTTTTAGATTTAGCTAGAGTTACAAAAGTGACTGGAGGAGGGAAAACAATGAGATTTAGGGCCGTAATGGTAGTTGGAAACAAAAAAGGTAAAGTTGGAATTGGTGTTTCAAAAGGTCTTGATGTTTCTCAAGCAATTGAAAAAGCAACAAAAGTAGCTAAAAAAGATCTAAAAGAAATTCCAATTTCAGAGGGAACAATACCATTTGAGGTTGAGGGAAAATTTGGTCCATCACATATTATTTTAAAACCACAAAGAAAAGGAAAAGGTCTTGTTTCCGGAGGGACAGTAAGGGTTATTTGTTCTCTTGCTGGAATAGAAAATATTTCATCAAAATCAATTAGTAGAACAAAGAATAAATTAAATAATGCAAGAGCAACGATGAGAGCCTTGTCTAAATTGAAATAACAAAATGCAATTACACGAATTAAAAAAGAATACAACCTTTAAGGATAAAAAGAGAGTTGGAAGAGGCGGAAAGAAAGGCACTTATTGTGGATTGGGTCAGAAAGGACAAAAATCAAGAGCTGGAGCAAAATTCCAACCAATTATCAGAACATGGATTAAAAAATACCCTAAATTGAGAGGATATAATTTTAATGTAATTAAAAAATACTCTGTTGTTGATGTTAGTGTCTTAGAAAAGAATTTCGAAGATAATAATACTATTACTCCAAAAATATTAACTGATGACAGAATTGTAAGAAAGATTGATGGAAAGATTCCAACAATTAAAATTTTAGGAAAAGGAGAAATTAAGAAACCATTGATTGTTGAGGGATGTTTAGTTTCAAAATCAGCTAAAGAAAAAATAGAAAAAGCGGGAGGAACAGTTAAAGAAAATAAATAATGTTTAAAAAAATATTAGAAATTTTTAAAACAAAGGAATTAAGAAACAAAATACTTTTTATTCTTTTTGTTTTTGCTGTTTTTAGATTGATGGCTAATATTCCAATTCCTGGAATAGATGTTGCAAGAATTAGAGAGTTTTTTGCTGGCAATCAATTCTTTGGCTTAATGAACTTATTTACGGGAGGAGCATTAGACAATGTATCTATAGTGATGCTTGGGTTAGGACCATACATTACAGCAGTGATTATATTTCAATTATTAACAATGATTTTTCCTCAGATGGAAAAGTTATACAAGGAAGAAGGAGAGGCCGGTAGGCAGAAGTTTAATCAGTATTGCAGAATAGCAGCTGTTCCTTTTGCTCTTATTCAGGGATATAGTATGATTTTCTTTCTGAAGGCCCAAGGGGCTATCGGAGCACTAGACCCATTAGTTATGATTGCGGCGGTTTTATCAATTGTTGCTGGGTCAATTATATTAATGTGGTTAGGTGAATTAATATCAGAAAAAGGACTCGGAAATGGTGTTTCGCTTTTAATTTTTGCAGGTATCGTTGCTGATTTTCCAAACAATATTCGAAGAATGTTTATCACATTTGATCAAACACAAATATTTTCTTATATTCTATTTGGGCTATTATCTCTTTTAGTTATTGCAGGAGTTGTTTTAATTAACGAAGGAAGAAGAAATATACCTGTTTCTTATGCTAAAAGAGTAAGAGGAAATAAAATGTATGGTGGCGCTTCAACGTATTTACCATTGAACATTAACCCAGCAGGAGTTATTCCAATCATTTTTGCGATGTCACTTTTAATGATTCCATCTATGCTTTCTTCATTTTTAGGGTGGGATGCAATTACTAATTTTCTAAATAACCCATGGGCTTACGGAATAATCTATTTTATCCTTGTTTTTGCATTTACTTTCTTCTACACAGCGGTTACTTTTGACCCTAAAAGCGTTTCAACTAACTTGCAAAAAATGGGTGGATTTATTCCAGGAATTAGACCAGGAGAAAATACAGCTCAATTTTTACAAAGTATTTTAAATAAAGTTTTAGTTATTGGTGCCACTTCATTAGGTTTAATTGCGGTGATGCCTTTAATAATTCAAGGGATTACGGGCATTCAAGAATTTGCCTTTATGATTGGTGGAACAGCATTAATAATTATTGTCTCAGTTGCTCTTGAAACAATGAGGCAGATTGATTCTCAATTAGAAATGAGAGAATATGATTTGTAATAACATTTAACAAAAAATGAATGAAAATCCATTAATTTTAATTTTGCTTGGTAAATCAGGAGCTGGAAAGGGAACACAGCTTAATTTATTGAGAGAGAGATTGGGCCTTGAGTTTATTGGAACAGGAAATCTTTTGAGGGAAAGAAAAAAAATAAAAGATTTTACGGGTAAAAAAATTGCTGAAGTTATTGACAATGGGGGAATTATTGTTACTCCCATTCCATTTAAGTTATGGATGGATTCATTTGAAGAAATTAAAAATAATAAAGAAAATTTTAATGGTCTTATTATAGACGGTTCTCCAAGAAAAATTAAAGAAGCGTGGCTGTTAGAAGAAGCATTGGAATGGTATGAATGGGACAAAAGAGTCAAAGTTATTTTAATTGATATATCAGAAGAGGAGGCTATTGCGAGAATTACAAGAAGAAAAATTTGTCCAGGATGTAGTCATATTGTAATGTTTTCAAAAGATGATACAGACATTGAAAATTGTCCTCAATGTGGATCTAAGCTTATAAAAAGACCAGAAGATACAGTAGAAGGGATTAAAAAGCGTTTAGCTTGGTTTGAAGAAGAAGTTGGTCAAACAATTAAGTATTATGAAGAAAATAATATGTTAATTAGAATCAATGGAGAGCAAAGCGTTGAGGATGTCTATAGTGATATAATTAAAGCAATTGAAGATGATAACAATTAAGACAAAAGAAGAGATTGATTTAATGCATAAAGGCGGAAGGATTCTTAAATCAACGATAGACGAATTAAGTAAAAAGATTGGCATAGGAGTGAGTGGAAAAGATATAGAAATTGAGGCCGAAAGATTAATTAAAAAAACTGGTGGTGTTCCTAACTTTAGAGGGCAGGATGGATTTCCATCTTGTCTTTGTTTTTCTATAAATGAAGAAATTGTTCATGGAGTGCCAAGCGATAGAAAATTAAAAGATGGTGACATAGTAACGATTGACTTGGGTATATTTTTTCAAATCAGCATCTTCTTAAAAGGGAATATAAATTATCGAAAATATCCTAATTTGAAAAATGGTTTTCATACTGATATGGCTAGAACATATGCTGTCTCAAATGTTAACGAAGAGGTAAAAAGATTATTAAATATCAATAAAAAAGCACTTAAGAGAGGCATTTCAAAGGTTAAACCAGGAGTTAAAACAGGGGAGATAGGAGAGGCAATTGAAAAATTTGCTAATAGAGAAGGATACAAAGTGATTAAAAACTTGTGTGGTCACGGTATTGGAGCTAATCTTCACGAAGACCCAGATATACTTAACTATGGAAGCAAGAAATACGGAGAAATACTAAAAGAAGGAATGGTTTTTTGTATTGAACCAATGCTTTCATTAGGTAGTGACGAGATTGTTAAAAAAGGAATGTCATATATTACAGATGACAATTCATTAAGCGCACACTTTGAAGATATGGTGGCTGTAACAAGTAAAGGAGCGATAATCTTGACAGATTGAATTTTTGATATACAATAAAAGAGGTTTTTATGAAGAGAATCAACCACAAAGATTTTGGGATTGATCCAATAATCGTTGAGCCGATGAACATCTCTGAGCGCAAAGCTTTCTGGCGCAATGAGAAAGAGAAAGAGTACACAAAAAAACATCAAGAACAAGTTACACAGTGGTTGCGACGCAACCGCTAATTTTTTTTTATTTAAATAATGTGTTAATATAAGTATATGAGCTATGAACTGCAAACATTTATTATTGCCGCTACGCCAATATTAGAATTAAGAGGAGCCATTCCAATAGCTTTATTTAATTATAAATTATCCGTTACTTCGGCCTTTATTTTTTCTGTCTTGGGCAATATTTTTCCTGTAATATTTATTTTGCTTTTTCTTGAGAAAGTATCTCTTTTTTTAAGGGAAAAAAGCAAGTTCTTTGATAAGTTTTTTGATTGGCTTTTTGCAAGAACAAAAAGAAATCATCAGGGTAAATATGATAGATTAAAAGATTTATTTTTAGTAGTACTTGTTTCAATTCCATTACCAGTAACAGGTGCATGGACTGGATCTCTTTGTGCTTTTCTTTTTGGAATACCTTTCAAAAGAGCTTTTCCTTTGATATCATTAGGAGTAGTAATAGCAGGAGTAATTGTTACTTTAATTAGCTTAGGAATAATAACTTTAATATGAAAAAATTAATTATAGCAAACTGGAAATGTAATCCAGCAACATTAAAAGAAGCGCAAGAATTATTTCATCTTATCAAGGAAGATATTAAAAATAAAGATGTAGTAATTTGTCCACCATCAATTTTTTTACCTTTCTTAATTTGTGATGATATTAACTTTGGTGCACAAAATTGTTTTTGGGAAAAGTCTGGAGCATATACTGGAGAAATATCTCCTCAAATGATTAAAAGTATTGGTTGTGAATATGTTATTATCGGTCACTCTGAAAGAAGAACAATATTTAATGAAAGCAATGATGAAATTAGAAGTAAAATTAAACAAGCAAAAAGAGCTGGACTGGTACCAATAGTTTGTATTGGTGAATCAAAAGATCAGAATACTTTTGAAATAATTGAGGAGCAAATTAGGGGGGTAGAGCAAGATGTCATTTTAGCATATGAGCCATTGTGGGCGATAGGTACGGGGGAAAATGCGTCATTTGATAAAGTAAGGGAGGTAAGAGAGTTTCTGAAAGATAGAAAATTTCTTTACGGCGGAAGTGTTAATTCTCAAAACGCTAAAGATTATTTAGAAATTACCGATGGCCTCTTAATTGGTGGAGCTTCTCTTAATGCAATTGAATTTTTAAAAATTATAAAAACCGCATATTAGATGCGGGGTTCAAAAATGGGGGTGTGTTACCTGATAGGTTTTGTTCGCCAGTTCTCGACAAGCTTCTTAACGAAGCAGTAAAGTGTCAACATTCACCTCCTTACCGTTTAAATTATACTCAATTGATAGAAATAGTCAAATATATTGTGCGACATTTAGTTTTTTATATCTTTGCCACTATGAAATTGGCGATGGACATCTCTTAATCTTTTATTTGTGACATGAGTATATATTTGAGTTGTGGCAATGTTTCTGTGTCCCAAAAACTCTTGAATGGTTCTTAAATCAACTCCTTTACCAAGTAAATCAGTCGCATAACTATGCCTTAAGGTATGAGGGGTTGTAAAAAAAGGAATGTTTGCTATTGTAGCATACTTTTTAACAATTCTTTCTATAGAACGAGGCGTTAAACGGGCTTCTGATGCTGTTTTTGACCTATAATTGATGAATAAGGCCTTTTCGTCATCACCGCGTGTTTTAAGGTATTTTTTAACCCAATCCAATGCTCTTTTTGAGAAATAAACAGTCCTGGGGTGGTTTCCTTTGCCAATAATGCTTAACTCAAGATCTTCTTTATTTTCTAAGTTTTTGAATTGCTCTTTATTAAGAGCGACAAGTTCAGCTATTCTTAATCCTGTAGAAAATAATGATTCAAGTATCGCACGATCTCTTAGTCCAGTTATATTTTCTGTATTCGGTGCAAGTAGCAATTTTTCTATTTGTTCAAGAGTCAGGAATTTTATTGTTTTTTCTTTTTGAGCATCTTTAGATAGTTTTATTTTATCTGCTGGTAAAGAGATGATATCTTTATCAGTAAAAAAGCTCAAAAGGGCTCTTAAGGCGATTAAATAGTAGTTTTGTGTAAGTTTAGATAGAGGTTTATTTTTTTCATCTTTATATCTAGCGAGATACAATCTATAGTCCCAAACAATTTCTGGAGTTAACTGATGAGGGAGTAAATCTTTTTTTTCTGTAAGCAAAAGCCAGTCAGTAAATTTCTTTAAGTATCGGCTATAGTTTTTTTGCGTATTATCTGATAATCCTTTTTCAATTTCGCAATAATCGAGAAAATCAGGAATATACTTAATTATTGGCTTATTTGAATAATTCATATATTAATTGTCGCTTAACCTACATTGTACGACATTTATGATTATATATTGTACTCTGCTCCCTGTCAAGTTTTTGCTTATAAAAAATTAGGAATGACATATGTCATCCCATTCAATGTTTTCATTATACTTCATTACTGAAGTAGTAAAAACGTTCATAACTTTTTCTCGTTCTTTGGGTTCGAGAATATTCTCTTTTTTATGAATATTCTCTAATGCTTCTTTTGGTCTGCCCGCTAAAACGAGTCTTTTCGTTTCTGAGATTAGTTTGAGAACTCTCACCTTTCTGCAGTCCATAGCCATTACCAGCTTGATTATAAAAAGAAAATGTTAAATTGTCAAGCTCCTTTTCTTCTTTCTCTTTTGGAGTAATCGTCTAATGCTTTTCTGAATTCTTTTTCTTTAAAGTCAGGAAAAAACTTGTTTGTGAAATATAGTTGAGAATATGCGGTATCCCACATCATAAATCCAGCAGAATTATGAGGGTCATCTTTACATCCTGTTCTAATTACGAAATCAACTGGGGGCAGGTTTTTTGTCCAGAGGTTTTCTTTTATTTTTTGTTCTGTTATTTCTCCCTTAATATTTTTAAAGCAATCAATTATTTCATCAGTTCCATTGTAAGCCATCAAAAAAGTAATTAATGAGTTATTGTAATTTTTTGTAACGTCTATTGCTTTTTGCATTGCGTTGATTGTTGATTGAGGAAAATATTCCTTCCACTTCCCTATTATTTCTATCCTTACCTTATTTTTATGTATTTTTTCTTCATCAGCAATCTTATTAAAATATTCTTCAAAAATATTAAAAAGATAATTAACTTCACTTTTACTTCTTTTTGTAATGTTATCTAATGAACTACCCCAAAAGGAAAAGTATGGGATATTAAGAGAGATAACTTCATATATTATTTTTTCTAATGTCTCAGCGCCCTTTTTGTGCCCTACAAATGATGGTAGTCCCCTTTTCTTGGCCCAACGTCTATTTCCATCAGGAATTAATGCAACATGATTTGGAATATTCATATATTATTTTAATTGGTTCTTTTTCTTGCTTTTTGGCATAAATATACCCTAAAGAAAAGAAGAAAGAAGATATTAAGATTAATG
>DDMA01000008.1:23005-39195 GCA_002340425.1 Patescibacteria group bacterium UBA2558
TATTATTTCGCTACCTTTATCTTTGACAAAATTGATTATTTTTGTTAACATTTGCTTGTTATTATTGAATAACTATATATTAGATTAAAATTAATAAAGAGTCAAAAAAATGGCAACAACAAAATCCGCTGGTACAAGTAGGTTAGGAAGAGATTCAAACCCAAAGTATTTAGGCGTTAAATTATTTGAAGGCCAAACAACCAAAGTAGGTTCAATTATTGTCCGCCAAAGAGGGTCTAAGTTTATTGCGGGTAAAAATGTAAGAATGGGCAAAGACAACACTCTTTACGCGGTGAAAGAAGGTAAAGTTTCTTTTTCAACCAAAAGAAAGAAGTTGTTTGATGGTTCTCAAAGAATCGCCAAAATAGTAAATGTAGAGTAATTTTATTTACTAGTAGCTTTTATAAACTCGTTAAATAGTGGGTGGGGGCTTAATGGCCTTGATTTTAGTTCTGGATGAAATTGTGTTGCTACAAAAAATGGATGATCTTTTAATTCAATAATTTCAACTAATCCTTTTTCAGGATTAACTCCAGCGACGACAAGTCCCTTTGAAGTAAGTTGATCTAAATATTTGTTATTAACTTCATATCTATGCCTATGTCTTTCTGATATATTTTCTGTCTTATATGCTTTTTGACTAATAGTCCCCTTATTAATTTTGCAATTCCAAGCACCTAAACGCATAGTTGCTCCATACTGATGTTTTTTTATAGTTTCTTTTTGTTCTTCCATTAAATCAATTAAAGGATTTTTTGCCTTAGGGTCAAATTCAGTTGATGTAGCATCTTTTATTCCACAAACATTTCTAGCAAACTCGATTACAGCCAATTGAAGTCCTAAACATAGTCCTAAAAATGGTATTTTGTTTTTTCTACAATACTCTATCGCCTTAATTTTTCCTTCTATTCCTCTATTGCCAAAACCACCAGGAACAATTATGCCATCATAATTTTTAAGCTTTAATAATTCTTTATTATCTTCTTCTATTTTTGAGGAAGATATCCATTCAATTATTGGATTTCTGTTATTGGCCCAAGCGCTGTGTTTAATTGCTTCAAAAACTGAGATATATGAATCAGTTAATGAGAAACCATCACTTTCAAAATACTTACCAACAATTCCAATTTTAACATCTTTCTTTTTAGGGTCTTTTATTCTATCAATTAATTTTTGCCACTCGCCATCGTCTTCTTTTTTATTCTTTAACTTTAATTTTTTAATTATTCTATCTCCTAAACCTTCTTTTTCAAAATTAATAGGTATTTCATATATTGAATCAACATCTGGAGCAGAAATTACATCTTTTGTATCAATACTACAAAATGTTGATATTTTTCTTTTCCGCGTTTGATCTAATGGAACGCTAGCCCTTCCCAAAATAAAATCGGCTTGAATTCCTGCTTCATTCAATAACCTTGAAGATGTTTGTGTTGGCTTGGTCTTCATCTCCCCTATTGTTTTAATGGTTGGAAGATATGTTACTAGAGCAAATAAAACTTTTTTAGGGTATTTTAGTTTCATCATTCTTGCCGCTTCTAAAAAAAGAAGGTTTTGATATTCTCCTACCGTTCCCCCTATTTCAATAACTACAAAGTCAGCCTTATCTTTTTTAACTACTTTTTCTATTCTAGATATTACTTCGTTAGGAATATCAGGAACAACTTCAACGCACCTTCCATTGAATTCCAGGTTTCTTTCTTTTTGTATGACAGATAAATAAACGCTTCCAGTAGTTAGGCNNATTGATAGACTCTTCCAGTGGTAATTGAGTTTTCTGTAGACAAATTAATATTTAAAAATCTTTCATAGTTTCCCAGATCTTGATCACATTCTGTTCCATCATCAGTAACAAAAGTTTCGCCATGCTCAATTGGATTCATAGTTCCAGCATCAACGTTAATATATGGATCAATTTTAACCGCAGAAACAGTGAAGCCTCTATTTTGAAGTATTTTTGCAATTGAGGCTGTGGCGGCGCCTTTGCCTACGCTTGACATTACGCCCCCTGCAACAAAGATGTAATATGCCATATTTAAATAATTATTTTAATTTTTCCTTCTAAATTATTATCCAGTTTTAATTTAACTAAATACTCTCCTTGACATTTAATTGGTTCATTAATTTCTATATTTGATTTTTCAACAGCAAAGCCCATTTCTTTTAATTTGTCTGCTATTTTTTGTTCATTTATTGTTTCAAAAAGTTGTCCTTTTTCTCCAATTTTTGTATCAATCTTTATCTCTTTGCCTTCCAATTCTTTAATCATTTTTTCATTTTCTCTTTGTCTTTCTTCGGTTTTTTTCATTTCAATGTTTTTTTGGATTTCTAATCTTTTTAATGATTGTTTGTCTGCTAATATAGCATAACCATTAGGAATCAGTAAGTTTCNNGTTTCTTGCATATCCAGGTGAAACTTCTTTAACTTCAAATTTCTTTCCTAATTTTTTAATGTCTCTTAGTAGTATTACTTTCATATATTTATTTTTTTACTTATTTCCTCAATCGCTTTTTCTAATTGTGGGTCTTTCTGTTGTTCATAATCTTCTGGTGTTAATTCTACCTCTATATCAGGAGTAATTCCATTATCATTAATAACATTTCCATTTGGAGTTAGCCATTCCGCAATAGTTACTTTTAACATTAAATTATCAGATAAATTAATTAATTTTTGAACGGTTCCCTTTCCATAAGATTTTTCGCCAATTAGGGTTAAATTTCTGTTATCTTTTAATGCACCAGCAAGTATTTCAGAAGCAGAAGCGGTTCCTTCGTTAATTAAAATAACTGTTGGATAACTAATTAAATCTCCCGATCTGTTAGTTCTAAATTCTTCTTTTACTCCATCCCTGCCTTTTTCTATCATAACTAAATCGTTTCTATTTAGCAACCATCCAGCGACATCAATTGCTTGATTAACAAGCCCACCGGGATTATTTCTTAGATCAAGAATGATTCCTTTTGCATCATTATTAATTATTTCAAAAACTGCTTTTTTGAAATCTTGACTGGTTGATTCTGAAAAGTGATAAACACCTAAAAGTGCTATTTCATTTTCTAACATTTTCCATTCTACGGTGGGGACATTAATTACATCTCTTATAATCTCTACATCAAAGTTTTCACCTTCTCTTAGAATAGTTAAAACTACCTTAGTTCCCTTTGGTCCTCTTATAATATCAGCAGCTTCGCTCGCAGATAAATTAGAGGTTGGTTTTTCATCTATAAGTAGTATTTTGTCTCCTGGCCTTATCCCAGCTTTGTCAGCTGGAGTTCCTTTGATCGGAGATATCGCTGTTAATTGTTTGTCTTTTATTCCAATTTGTAGTCCAATTCCTTCAAATTTTCCTGTAACTATTTCTTCCATTGATTTTGCACCTTCAGGATCAAAAAATTCAGTATATGGATCGCCCAAGGCGTTAACCATTCCAGCGGCAGCTCCATAAGTCATTTTTTCTAAATCAATTTGATTTGGATCTATATAATTAAGATATATCTGGTCTAGCGTTTTTTTAAGAATAGAGAAATCTATATTTTCATCTGAATATGTTCTCTCGTAATATTCTTGCAAAAGGTATTCATGATAATAAAATCCAGATATAAAAGAAATCAAGACAAAAAACAAACATACTATTTTTGAGTTAATTTTCATATGCCTAAAGAATAGCATATTTTATTTTTTAAGACAACAAAAAAATGCGTTTTTATAGTTGTCGCATTATCAACTCTGCTTTTTCTGAGTATTCTTGGTTTGGACTGAATGTAAGTGCCTTCATGCAAAGGCGGTACATTCTTTTTTTGCCGGAAACAATTCTGTTCCCGGCTGGGCCTTCCGCCAGCTTCTCAAGTTCGTCGATATCAACGAACTTGTACTCGCATTCTGGCCCTGGAGCCTGATCAACCTTTCCCAGGTTGATCAGGAACGCCCAGTCACTTCCTCCAGCGATGACAGCCGGATACATGGCTGGCATTTTAGGGAAGTTTTTACAATCTAAAATGATTCCTGTCTCTTCCCTGACTTCCCGAAGAAGTTCTTGAAGGACGATTGTTTCGTCAAGGCATTGCTTGACGTGTTCTTCTTCAATTCCTCCCCCTGGGAGATCCCAGTCTCCCGGAAGGGATTCATTCGCTCCCCTCCTTTTTATAAGGAGTTTCCCTTCGGAGTTAAAGATAGCTCCGAAGAGTCCGATACTGACCTTGAAGGCCATACTGTATTTGTAACATTTATTTATTTTTTGTCAAGGTCACCAATAAGATAATTCCACCTGTAATCAGTAATTTTAACTTTGACTTTTTCTCCTATTTTTCCTTCTTTAAGAGCAACGGCTCTTCCTGAGTTAGTTCTTGAAAGATATTTATTTTTTCTTTTTTCTACAATTAAAACCTCTATCTTTTTACCTATATATTCTTTATTTTTTTCATAATTGTAATTTTTGAATAATTCATTAATTATTCTTGATCTGTCTTTTTTAATTCTATCTGGCAGATCTTTTAATTCAAAATCCTTTGTTCCCTTTCTTCTTGAAAACTTGAATATATGTAAGACCTCTGGCTTTATTTCTTTGATAACCTTTAGTGTTTTATCAAATGATTCTTCTGTTTCTAACGGGTGACCAACGATAATATCGGTAGCAATAATTGATTCTTTGAATTTTTTTCTAAACTTTTTGACAATACTGGTAAAGTCTTCTACTTTGTATCCCCTATTCATTTTTTTAAGTAAGTCATTGTCTCCAGATTGAAGTGGCAGATGAATAAATTTGTATATCTTATCTGATTTATATAAATCAAGAAGTTCATCACTTACATATTTAGGATTCATCATTCCAAGTTTTAATTTAAAGTCTCTCTTAATTTTTATAATCTCCCTTATTAATGATGATAATGTTTCATTTCTATCCATTCCATAAACAGACAAATCCTGTGAGGTAAGATATATTTCAGGTTGATTAGAGTTTTCTATTTTCTTGACAATCTCTTTAGCAGAAAAAGAGAACAATTCTTTTCTTGCTAATTTTGTTGCACAATATGAACAATTGCCAAGACAGCCCTCAGCGATAGGAATTATTTTAGAAGAGCTATTTTTCAATTTCGCTTTATCAATTTTTGTTTTTTTAATATCAATTTTTAATATCCCTTCAACCACTTTGTTAATTGATAAAATATTTGTTGGACCAATAATTCCATCAGCAACTTTTTGACATTCTTCAAGGGAAATCAATGGCAAGCAACCAGCAATAATGACTTTTTTATTTTTTAAGTTTCTTGCTTCTTTTAATATCTTTCTTTCTGTTTTTTTAACAACTCCACAAGTATTTAAGATAACAAAATCAGCATCATTTAGCGATGTTTCTTTGTGTTCCTTTAATAATAAATCTCTCATTATCTCTGAGTCGGACTGATTAAGCTTACAGCCATATGTTTTAATACAGAAATTCATATTAGTAATGTTATTCTATTTAATTATATTTTTCAATGTAACAAAATTAATTTTAGTGTATTATATATAGTGATGGATATAGAGGAGATAAAAGATCTTGTAAAAAGATCTCAAGAAAAAGACAAAGATGCCTTTTCCAGGTTGTTTGATTTTTATTATGATAAAATTATTAACTATGTTTTTAGGCGAACACTTGATGTAGAGTATAGCAAAGATATTACCTCAAATGTATTTTTGAAAGCACTAGATAATATTAACAGCTTTAAGTGGAAAAATGGAATTGATAGTTTTAATGCTTGGATATTTAAAATTGCTACAAATGAAATTAATCAATACTTTAGAAAACAAAATAGGTATAAGTTAATTATTGATGACCCAGAGATAAGATTTAATTTGAAAAGTGAAGACAACTTAGCTTTTGAAATTGAAAAAAAGGTTGATAATGATAAATACTTAATAATTTTAAGTAAAGCAATTAAAGAATTAAAACCAATATATCAAGACATATTACATTTAAGATATTTTGAAGAGATGCCGTATAATGAGATATCGGAAATTCTTAATAAAAATGAGTCAACAGTTAGGGTTTATGCTAAGCGAGCGATAGAAGAACTAGAAAGAGTTTTAAAAAAAGATGCCATTAATTTTATAAACTATGGAAGAACTATTTAAAAAAGTAAAAAACGAAAAAATATCTTTTGGCAATCACAAAAATGCCCTAAGAGAATTATTACTATCAAGAGATTATTTTAATGAAAAGAAAGATTATTGGAATTGGAAGCTTGTTTTTAGTTCTCTGTCTTTTTCATGTCTATTGATTGCTTTTGTCTTTGTTTTCCCTGCTAGTAGTGGTAGTATGATAAATAACCTTGATAAAAATATGAATGTTAATAATCTTGGCTCAGGTGAATGGGCTGGTCAAGATGTTAAAATATATGAAATGGTCGAAAAAGAAGCAAAAACATTATTCTATTTTGATGCTAGGAATGATGTTCTTGTCCATTCAGAAGTAAATAATAAATAATAATAAATAAAAATATGCAAATATTAGAAAACAAATTTTTTCAATTTTTATCTTTCGTTTTAATGATAGTTATGATTGTTTTTGTTGCTGTTTTGATTAATGAAAAAACAGAAGCAAATGAAAATCTTATCTCCGTTTCCGGAACAGGAGAAGTCTATGTTACTCCAGATGTTGGTTTTATAACAATTTCTGTTAAAACAGAAAATAGAGATCCTTCTGTTGCAAGTGATGAAAATAGTCAGAAGATGAATCAAGTAATAGAGTACATTAAGAGTGAAGGAGTTGAAAGCAAAGATCTTAAAACAACAGGATATAATATTAATCCAAGATATGAATGGAATAACGATACAGGAAAAAGAACATTAGCAGGCTATGAAGTAAATCAATCAGTTAGTGTAAAAATAAGAGATTTGTCTAAAGTAGGAACAATAATTTCTAATGTAACATCAAAAGGAGCTAATGATATAAGTAGCTTGTCATTTATTGTTGATAATGATGAAGAAGCTAAAGCAGAAGCAAAAGCAATGGCTATTGCGGACGCTAAAGCCAAAGCAAAAGAGCTTGAAGATTTATTAGGAATTAAAATGGTAAAAATAGTAAGTTTCTCTGAGCAGTCAGATGGATACTATCCAAGAGTTGCCTATGATCAAGCAGTAAACTTTGAAAAACAACTAAGTAGCGCAATTGCAACCCCTACTATTGAGGTGGGAGAAAATAAAATCACCTCAATGGTTACAATTACTTATTCTATAAAATAAAACTTTATACTAATTAATTAATTTTTAAAACTTTATAAAGTTTCAAAAATACCACCCTATTATTTAATAGAGTGGTTTTTTGAAATATAAAAGAGCAAACGAATGTTTCCCCTACTCTTATAATACTCTTCTTGGGCTCTTGACGTCAAGGAGTTATGGGTATATAATCAATATAGAAAGGTCATAAGAGTATATATAAAATAAAAAATATATGCCAAGATTTGACGGAACTGGTCCTATGGGTGCTGGTCCAATGACAGGAAGAGGATTTGGATGTTGTTGTGGAAGGAGAAGATTTATATCTCCTAAAAATGAATTGACAGCACTAGAAGAAGAGCAAAAAATTCTTGAAGAAGAATTAAATGCAATTCGTGAAGAAATCAAAGCCCTAAAGGACGAGAAATAAAAAGATGGCTCCTTTAAGAGGGAGCTTTTCTTATAAAATAAAAAATATTATATGCCAAGACCAAGACTTTGTAGAAGAGTAAAATTTAATCCAAGTGTTACTTATTTTAAACCTCAAGGTGTTCCAATGAGGTATCTTGATGTTGTTGAATTAACTATTGAAGAGATTGAAGCATATAGATTGCGCTATATCGAGAATATGGAACAAAACGATGGTGCTAAAGAGATGAATACATCGCAAAGCACTTATCAAAGGATATTATCTTCAGCTAATAAAAAAATCGCTGATGCATTAATTAATGGAAAAGCAATTAAAATACGTACGCTTGTTTAATGAAATCTGACCAATTTTAGATTGTAAATTGGCGGTGGGGGTGAGATTCGAACTCACGGTGATTTTTTTAACCACAACGATTTTCGAAACCGTCCCGTTTATCCACTCCGGCACCCCACCATGGAATAATAAGATTGGTTTTTAATCGCAAGTAACTAGTCGTAGGATTTACATTTCAAATCGCTAAATACTTGTTCTGTTGAGTGTTTTATTATATCAAGAAAAGAGGTAATTTCTTCGGCTGATATATTTTCTTTTCCTTTAACAAAATTCCTGAAAGTTTGATATTGGTGCCCCAGACAGGACTCGAACCTGTGACCTTCAACTTAAAAGGTTGTTGCTCTACCGCCTGAGCTACTGGGGCAAGTGAGGGTTATAATCCCTCCTTTTTTAATTGTTCCAAAAGCTCTCTTTGCTTCTTTGTTAATTTTTCAGGTGTTTTAACATTAACTTGAAGATAAAGATTTCCCCTTCCTATTGATGAGAAGTGTGGTATTCCTTTCTTAGATATCTTTAATATTTTACCTGATTCAATTCCTTCTGGAATTTTAACTGTTACTTCTCCTTCTAATGTAGGTATTTTTATTTTATCTCCTAGAACTGCTTGAGAGAAAGTTATATCTTTTTTTAGATATATATCGTCTCCTGATCTTTGGAATATCTTGTGTGGCTTAATTCCTATTCTTACATATAAATCACCGGCATCACCACCTCTCTTGCCTGCTTCACCTTTCCCTTTTACCTTAATTACTTGGTTATTGTCAACACCAGCAGGAATATTTATCTTTATTTTTTCTTCTTTTTTAATTCTGCCTTCGCCACCACAAACATTGCATGGTTTTTCTGGTTTTAGTCCTTCACCGTTACAATCAGGGCAAACAGTATTTTGACTAAAAGTTCCTAAAAATGTTTTTCTTATTTCTTTAACTACCCCTGTTCCTCTGCAAGTAAAACATTCTTTGCTTTTTGTTCCTGGCTCAGCACCACTTCCATTACACCTTGAACAGGTGCAATTTTTAATTATGCTTATTTCCTTTTCTTGATTTTTCAAGATTGATTCCAAGTCAAGTTCTAGATAAACTTCAATATCTTTTCCCTTCCTTGTGTCTTGTGGTTTTTTTCGTGATCTTCCGCCGAAAATATCAAAGATATCTTCAATCCCACCAAAATCATCCATTATATCTTCCCATCTCATATTCTGATAATTAAAACCACCAGCTTGACCATTACTAAAAGCACTTCCAAATCTATCATAATTTGAACGTTTTTCTTTATCAGACAATACTTGATAGGCCTCATTTATTTCCTTAAACTTTTTTTCGTCGCCTCCTTTTTTATCTGGGTGGTATTGGTGAGCTAGTCTGTAGTATGCCTTTTTAATATCTTCTGATGATGCGTTTTTTTCAACGCCAAGTATTTTGTAATAATCTTTTTGTTGCATTATTCTTTTTCTATTTCAGCCTCAGGAATATCTTCTGGACCTTCTTCTTTTTTTGGTTGTTCTTGTTGTTGCTGTTGATACATTTCTACTCCTACCTTTTGGATTGATTCAGAAAGTTTTTCTGTGGCTTTCTTAATGTCCTCAATATTATCACTATCCTTAATTTTTTTCAATTCAGCAATACTATCTTCAACTTCTTTTTTAGATTTTTCACTTATCTTATCACCTCCTTCTTTAATAGTTTTTTCTGATTGATATATTAGATTCTCAGCAATATTTTTTGCTTCAATTAAATCTCTCTTTGCTTGGTCAACTGCAGCATTAATTTCTGCATCTTTTTTCATTCTTTCAATTTCTTCGTCTGATATACCAATAGAGCCCTCAACTTTAATTGATTGTGATTTGTTAGTTGCTTTATCAGTTGCAGTTACAGTTAATATTCCGTTTGCATCAATGTCGAATTTTACCTCAATCTGAGGAACACCCCTTGGTGCAGGAGGAATATTATCTAAGATGAATCTACCTAGAGATCTATTATCTGCCGCCATTGCTCTTTCACCTTGCAAAACGTTAATTTCAACTGATGATTGATTATCTACGGCTGTTGAAAATATTTGAGAATTAGAAGTTGGAATAGTTGTGTTTTTTGTAATCATTGGAGTTGATACTCCTCCTAGAGTTTCTATTCCTAAAGTTAATGGCAAAACATCTAAAAGCAAAACACTTTTAATGTCTCCTTCAGGAGTTCTTCCCTCTTCTTTTGCAGTTAATATTTCTGCCTCAATTGCTGCTCCAATTGCAACTACTTCCTCAGGATTAATTGATTTGTTAGGTTCTTTTCCAAAATAATTTTTAACAGCATCTCTTACTGCTGGAATTAAGGTTGTTCCTCCAACTAAAACAATCTCGTCTATTTCACTTTTATCTAATTTTATATCCCCTAAAACCTCCTTAACTTTATTTAATGATTTATCAACTAAATCGCTTGTCATTGAATTAAATTGTGATCTTGATATTTTGTAATCTAAGTGTTTTGGACCCTCAGAATCAGAGGTAATGAATGGAAGGTTGATATTAGTTTCCATTGTGCTTGAAAGCTCTGTTTTTGCCTTTTCAGCAGCTTCTTTTAGTCGTTGTAGAGCTAATGCGTCCTTGGACAAATCAATACCTTGGTCTTTTTTAAATTCACTTAGTAGCCAGTTAATTATTTTTTGGTCAAAATCATTTCCTCCCAAGTGTGATTCTCCTCCAGTTGCTAATACTTCTACTACGTCAGGAGATATATCAAGAACAGTAACATCAAAAGTTCCTCCACCAAAATCGTAGATTAATATTTTCTGTTCTTCTTTTTTGCCAAATCCGTAAGCAAGTGCTGCGGCAGTTGGCTCATTAATAACTCTTAAGACATTAAAACCAGCAATTTCACCAGCGGCTTTAGTTGCTTTTCTTTGAGAATCATCAAAGTTAGCTGGACAAGTAATAACAACATTTTTAACATCTTCTCCTAGTTTTTCTTTAGCATCAGCTTTAATTTTTTGTAGGATCATCGAAGATATTTCAATTGGACTGTGCCAATTATCTCCTAATTTAACTTCAACACCACCATCTTTGCCCTCTCTTGTTTCGTAAGATAATAATTTTAATTCTTTTTGCACTTCCGGATCAGAATATCTTCTACCGATAAATCTTTTTACTCCAGCAATAGTATTTTTAGGATTTGTAATAGCTTGTCTTTGAGCAAGTATACCGACTACCCTCTCACCACTCTTAGTATGAGCAACCATCGATGGAGTTAATATAGAACCTTCTCTGTTTTCTAATGCTTTTGGTTCTCCATTTATTATTGATGCGTATTTTGTGATAGTTGTTCCTAAATCAATTCCTAATATTTTTGTCATATTATATTTATTTTTATTATTATATGGTCATTATATCCTAATTATCACTCAAATGTCAAGAGTGATAACGCCCTATTTTGACTTTTGCAACTCTAATAATTTTATCTTGAAAAGAGTATCCTTTTTGTACTTCTTCTACAATTACTCCCGGCTCAGCCCCCTCAACTTCTTCGACTGCCTCGTGCATTTTGGGATCAAATTGTTTACCAATTGTCTCTATTTCTTCTAATCCTAATGACTTGAGAGAATCTTCAAGTTGTTTTTTAATCAACAATAATCCCTTTATGCTGTTTTTTTCTTTTTCTTCTTCAGGGATTGCTTTTTGAGCTAAATTAAAGTTATCTAAAACAGGAATTAATTCTTTAAATAAACTTTCCTTAGCTATATTGAGCGTTCCTTTTAATCTTTCAAATTCTTGTTTTTTATAGTTAAGAAAGTCGGCTTTTTCTCTTTGCCATCCCGAAAAGTATTCGTCTTTTTCTTTTATAATTTTTTCTAATTCTTTTTTCTTCATACAATTTCTTTTAGTACTTTATTTAATGAATTAATTAACTTTATATTATTTTCATAGTCCATTCTTTTTGGCCCTAGAATTGATATATGAACTTTTTGTTTTGGAAAATTGCATTCCGAGCAAATTAAAGTAATGGTTTTTGTATTTTGGACGGGATTTTCTTCTCCGATATATAGTCCGGGAGCTATTTGTATTTCTTCAAATTTCTTAATAAAAGTAAGAATATCTAAAATAAAAGAAGAATCCTTTGCTTCAGGTGTTTTGAAAATTTCCTCAAAGCCCTCTTTGATTGTGAATTCTCCTAAATTTAAAATTGTAAAACTAGAAGAGTGTGATGATAAATATTTGCTAATTGAATAAGCAATCTTGTGATAATCCTTTATTCCTTTAATAATTTCTTCTATTTCTTCTTCGATTTTTTCTTCACTTTCTTGTTTTAGGTTATCAACAAAAAAACGATAGGCCTTATCTGTGGGCACTCTTCCAGCAGAAGTGTGAGGTTGTTCAAGAAAACCCTCTTTGATCAGATATTGAAATTCAATTCTTAATGTTGATGGACAAATTCCAAAATCATATTTTTCAGCTAAAAACTTAGAACTTATTGGTTCTGCACTTTTAATGTACTCTTTGACAAGTAATTTAATTATTTCCTCTTGTCTTTCACTTATCATATATGACTAATATATCATATATCAATTGTCAGTCAAGGTTATTATTTGACAAAAAGTATCTTTTGAGAGGTCTTATATTTTCATCAAACTCATAGATCATAGGAATACCAACGGGGATTTCTATCTTTTCTATTTTTTCCTGGGGAGAGATTATTTTGATTAATGCTCTAATGCTATTTCCATGAGCAGAGATTATAATTCTATTGTTTTTGATTTTTGGTTTAATTTCTTCTTCCCAATATGGTAAAACTCTTTGTTCTGTGTCTTTCAAACTTTCAGACATTCCGTCTGCGTCCTCTGGTGGTTTTGCTTCATATCCCCTTCTCCACTCTTGAACTTTATCTTCTCCGTATATTTTTCTCATTGTATCTTTATTTTTGCCTTGTAATAATCCATAGTGTCTTTCATTTAACCTCCAAGATTTTTTAATTGGGATATTTTCTCCCATTTCTTCTAGAATCAAATTAAGAGTGTCTATTGCTCTTTTTAATTCAGAAGTGTATCCGATATCAAAATCAAATCCTTTTTCTTTTAACAATTTGCCAGCATTTCTTGCTTGCTCTATTCCTAATTCAGATAATCCAATATCAATCCAACCAGTAAATATGTTTTCTTTATTCCAAATACTTTCTCCGTGCCTTATAATAACAAGTTTATTCTCTGATGATTTCATTGTTTGAATATATTATTTTTGATGGTTTTGATTTTATTGTTCCTACGTCTAAATAGAAATCAATTTTATCCCCAAAGTAACTTTTTGCCTCTTTGATGTTTTCCGCTGGCTTAGCTCCTTCTATATTAGCACTAGGAGCAACAATTGGTCCAGATATCTTTAATATATCTATTAAATCTTTATTATGAGGCAATCTAAAAGCTAAACTTTTTTTGCCTCGGTGTAGATATTCAAAATCGTTACAATCAAAAACAATACTTGTTTTTTCTGGCCAATTTTTAACGATTGCATTAATATTAAAAAGTTTTAAATCATTGACAGAGCCTATGAGTATGATCATAGGCTTGTCTTTGTTTCTTTTCCTAATTTTGTAAAGTTTTTCTACGGAATTTTCATTAAATGCAGAGCAAACTATTCCATATATTGTGTCGGTTGGAATAACTCCAATTTCTCCTTGCTTAATTCTTTCAGCAATAATATTAATAATTTGCTGATCCATTAGCTATACAATTGACAAAGGTTCGTTCACCTAATTCATCAATAAAAGCAGTGTTTCCTTCGTTCCAGAAAACAAAAACTTCATTTTTGTCTGCGAAACGAATGCCTGAAGCAGAGACTGTTTGTGGAAGTATTATTAGTCGATTATCACCTAATCTTAGCGTAACTTCTCCATCAAAATAGTCAGCGATTATGAATTTGTTATTGTCGCATCTATAGATTGCTGAAGCTATTGGATCTTTTACTTCAAATAATTCTTTTTGATAGTTTTGACCTAAAACAAAGCCTGAAAAAAAAGCAAAAGCATAAATGAAAACTAATAAAGCAATTGTTGATTTTTTCATATTATTTTTTTAATTATCTTATTATTTTCTTTAGTATATACTATTAATGCATAAATGGCAATAATCGATCCAAAGTTTTCAAGTCCCTCTTCTATTGCGTTAAGTATCCTATAATTCATATTATAAACAAAATTATTGGCTCGCCAATATGCACCAGAAATCATTTCTATTCCAATAGCACCTAATAAAAAAACAAAAGCACTCAAAAATAGTAACATTTTAACTTTTTTAGGCAAAGAAAGGAAAAATCGCAAAAAAACATTGCCTAGAATAAAGATTATAATTGTAATGGGTATTATCCATGTAAAAAAGAATAAACCACTATCAATACCAAGTATTTCTTGAAAAGGCCTTATCATCAATTCGTGGAGTTCGGCTCCTTCGTCAATACTTAAGAAAACAAATATTAGTGATAGAAATAGCCATTCTTTTCTTTTTTCATCAATATAAGTTAGAGCAAATAATAGAGCGATAATAAAAAGAAGTGTCTGAGCAAACCATGTTGGAATGCTTATCTCGTTATCCATATTAAATTTTTCTCCAATTTCATATAGTAATAGAGATGATTCCAGATTGATGTTAATGTGGCAAAAAAAATAAATGAAGGATAATTAAAGCAATATTTATTACAATAAGCGATTTAATTATTTTCATTCAAAGGAATTGTCAAAAATATAATTAATTTATTTTACA
This sequence comes from Patescibacteria group bacterium UBA2558, assembly GCA_002340425.1. GTDB lineage: Bacteria > Patescibacteriota > Minisyncoccia > Minisyncoccales > Minisyncoccaceae > UBA2558. The sequence continues at coordinate 37,699 of DDMA01000008.1, forward strand.
TCCTGTTTCTTGTAACAATGCCTCAATTGAATTATTTGGGAATACATTCCCCTTTATTTGTATTTCTGGAACATAGTTTTCTTTCATTTCTTCAGCACATCTTTGAGAATTTTCATCACAATCAACATAAACTAAATCTATATCTTCCCCAATAGCTAATAAATCATTTTTTAGTTGTGTACAGGTAGGACAAGCACCAGTTCCATAAATAACTACACCACTATCCTTTAGACATTCTAGAAAACTACTATTAGTTGTCTGGTTTTTACTCTGGCTAAAGATAATTAGTCCAATTAGCACAATAATTATTATTAATAAAATGTATAATATTTTTTTATTCATATTTTTAAGGATTATAATTAATTTTTTATAATTAGATAATACCACAATTGCTTTAATTTTTCCATATCTTTAGCAGTTTTTAAAAAGTTGTTACTATGATGTTTCTATTATATATCTTCTTAAATTTCTTGATTTTTATTTGACAATTTACTATAATTATAGTGTTATAGAAGTTCTTTGAAAAAGGAGGAGTGATGACGATGACACGATTGATTACGTTAGAACAGATAAATCAGTACAAGAGATTTGTTGAGGAGGCCGCTGACAAGGCACTCGTCGAAGTTGGTCTTGATAAAAATGAGCTTCAGAAGCTTATCAATAATGGTGACGAGTTTCAAGCTCGTATTATTGCTGATATCAGGGAGATTTCTAAGAGCAACCATTTTGTGAACGAGGAAATGGAATCTAGTTACGGATACCCGTTGGATTATAGGATCAAAGATATTACCAAGCAGATTAATATTTTGCATCAGTTCTTCCCTGACATCGGTCTCGCTGATGAAAAGATTGTTGAGCAACCACTTCCCGCCAACGCTGAAGGATGGTTTGCTATCCCGAAGTGGCAATTAGTCGCCGAGACTTACAATGAAGCAGTGCAAAAGGTACTTGACTTGATTAAGAAACAGCGCAAGGGCAAATTCCACAACTGGCGCGAAAACAAACTTGAAGAAGAATATCTTCGACAGCACGAGCACACGGTTAAAAAACTTGAAATGTTGGCTGAACAACAGAAGGGCTACGACATCTTAGTTGTGGCAGTCCAGTCTGGTATCAAACATCGGGGTCGCAGTGTTCGTCGAGCTCGTGAGGTCTTTATGGCCAACGAGTTTGGACTTGGTGCATTCGAAATCGGGTGCATATTGCTTGTGTACCCAGAACGTCTTCAACATTGTCGTGATCTCTGGATTGACTGCGCGGGCAACGAATACGCCTTTGATGCTGTTGATGATTTTTCGTATGTGCCCTGTTTCGGCTTTTACAGCGGCAAGGTCAGGTTTGAAATAAGCTGTTTCAACTGTGCGAGTGTCTATCGTGGCTCGGCGTCTGGATTTCTCCTGTAGTAGTAGAATCTCAAAATATTAATACTTGGACTTCCTAATAATTGGGAGTCTCGCGTCTACTACAAAAAAGGTTATTCATATCTTAGTGGATAAC
>DDMA01000009.1 GCA_002340425.1 Patescibacteria group bacterium UBA2558
CCCTCTAAACGCCCTAGAATGCCCTAGAATGCGTTATTTGGGCTTATTCTGTACTAACTATGGGATAGGCCTTAAATAATGCATTCTAGGACGCTTAACAGGATTTTTGAAAAAAAGACACTAAAAAAGGTGCTAAAAACGCTAGAAAATGGCTTAAAATCGGCTTTTTTTACTCATTTTATGCTTAAAAACACCTGAAAAACAGGCTTTTTTTATCTCATTTTTTTGTTTTGAAACTAAAGATAAAGTTTGGGCCTATAAATAGGCTATCATCTGATATTACACATCGTTCACTATTTTTATATTTTATTAATATTCTAGCTTGGCTTTATGCCCTAGAGTATCGCATTAGATCTCCCGACTTATAATCAAGAGTTTGTCAAATTCAGCAGTAGTAGTTTTTTAAATATATATAATATTAGGATACCCTACGGGCTATCATCTGATATTACACAATGAACACTACAGTTTAAGGTACTGACTAACAGCTCCAATAGAACATTCAAAAACTTCGGCTATAGCACGTATAGAAGCTTTAGGATTGTTCTCTTTGTATTCTTGTATGCTTTTAGCTTTAGCAGCTGCAGCTGCTTGTCTTACGCTTATAGACTTCTTACGTCTTTGATCTCCCCATTTTCTAAATCCTTCTGCAGACATATTTCTGTATACCCACTTTCCGACACTCTTCCCAATTGTTTCACATTCTCTTAAAGGTAGTGGGCTATCAAACAAATTATTGATTTTAGCAAAGTTTATACATCTCGCTATAAAATCTGCTTCCTGGTCAAATTGTTTGAAAAGATAATTTTCTACTGGTTTTCTAATTTCCCTGTAAGCCCAAAAACGGGTTGAATCGAATAGGTTGCAATTACGACCAAGACCTATATCTGGCAGTCTAACTCGTCGATCTTTGTATTTTGATAGGTCAAAATTATCAGCTAGTTCAGCAAGATCATATGCTGTTTCTCTCCAAACGTGCGTTGTCCAAGAATTATTTAAAGGGTTTTTTGCTACGAGTTTTGCGTAGTTTTCGTCAGCTTCTAGCCTTTGAGTTAGAGCAATATCAATACTTGATACGTAGCGAATAGGATTTGTTTTCGCTCCCATCTGCATATGAACAGGTACTTCAAGTCCGTAGAATAAATGAGCGTGTCCGTTTTTGTTATTCATTACCGTAAAATTAGGAGCTGGTACGTGAAGATCTTGCCAATCGAAATGAGCAGTATTTCTGTCAATATCATATACAAGCCATTTAAGATCGGTTGGTTTATTAGGTTGAATATATCGTTTTTTTATAGCGTGTTTTATGGTTCTAATTTTTAAGCCATAAATTAACTCGTCTGTGCAGTAGGGTTTTGTGGGTAGATTTTTTTCAAAAGTTTGGTATAATGTATTCATACTAATTTCTTTTTAAAAACCGTCAAATAAAACGCAATCCTTTTGACGGTTTTTTTTATTTTCTCCTTAATAAAAAAGTTTATTTGTTTCCACAAATTCTTTGATAAATCGTCTAATCCCCTGGCTCAAAAACTTATCATTCTCTCTAGCTTTTTTTTGTGCCCTTGCTAATAAGTCTGCGTCTATTCGTACCATGTAATTTTTAAGTTTTTTTTCAGACTTCTTTTTTTCGTTATTCATGTAATCTCCTTACGGATTATCTATATATAGATTATATAGCTTACTTACTGCAGTAGTCAAGCTTTTTTTTTCGATGGGTTAAACTGCTATATACCAGGAAGCCGAGAAAAACCGAGTAATTTTATTTAATAAAATTGCTCGGTCGCAAGGGTCAAGGGAGTGCAACTCCTTGCTCGCCATAATGTCTATGACATTATGGGTATCGAGTTACTCATATTGACAAGGGTCAATTTGTGGAATAGGATTAACTCATGTATACGTGTTCATTTCATCATGGGACTGAGTGTGTTCCAGTTCATAACAGGCGAGAAATCTCAGCTAAAGAAGCTCACATTGATGAGGAAGGCATTCATTTTTCATGGATTGATGAAGATATTTCTGATGCTTATGAAAGAATTTTTGGGGAAGCATTGGCAGAATATAACGCAAAGCAAAAACGTAAAGACAGAAAAATAAAGTCTTATTTAAAAAATGTAAGGGAAAATCCAAAGTTAAATGCTGTTTACGAGTGTATTATACAAGTTGGAAATGAGGATAATTACCCTGATGAAAAATTATGCAGAAAGATTTTGAAGAAATATCTTGATGAATTTAGGGAAAAAAATACAAGCTTAGAAGTGATTGGAGCATATTATCATGCAGACGAACTGGGAGCTCCTCACCTACATTTAGATTATGTTCCAGTTTCAGTGGGGAAAGAAAGAGGCTTAAAGCTTAAAAACAATTTAACAGAAGCATTAAAAACTTTAGGATACGAAACAAAATTCAAAGATATTTTAGATGAAAATGGTGATCCTAAAATTAATCAAAAAACAGAAAAACCATATAAAACCCTTTATTCAGCACAAATGCAATTTCAGGAAAACGAAAGAAATCGACTGAAAGAAATTTGTGAAACATACGAATTGAAAATTGAAAACCCGAAAAGACCACCAGAAGAATATTCCTCATCTAAGCAATTAAGAGAAGCACGAAATCAAAGATTAGAAAATAATGCTAAAAGTGAAAAGCTAGAAAAGCTAGAAAAAGACCTTTCTGATAAATTATTAAAAGTAGAAGAAGCAGAAAAATCCGTTTTTCAAAAAAAACAGATTTTTGAAGA
>DDMA01000006.1 GCA_002340425.1 Patescibacteria group bacterium UBA2558
AAATATCTTTAGAAATGTTAAAGATTTAGAATTTAAGATTAAAACTTGGAATGAAGAATATAATAATTTAGAACACTGTTCTCTCGATGGAAAAACTCCAACAGAAATGCTAGAATTATTCCACCTAGAAAGTGTCAAAAGAGATTGGATATAACAATAGTTATCCACATTTGTTAAAAAAGATATCTGGGATAGAAATCACTGAAGATTCGTAAAGCGATTAGTGAAAGATTTTAATCTTTGTTTATTTCGGAGAGAGTTCAAAATAAACTTAAAATCTCTCCTGCTTTACGAATCTTTACTAATCTCTATCGACAATATTTTTTATAATAAAAAAGCGACAAATATTGAGATACTGTAGAAGAGAAGTACCGCAAAACTTATCGCTTTTTTGTAATATAAGCAAAAATATTATTAGCAATGCCTCTCTCCTTGCATTGACTCCATTTCGGAGTTTTGTATCGTATTATTTAAAATTACCTTTTTCAATCTTACGATGATACCATAGCATAGTATCTTTTTTTTGTCAACACCTTTCCCCGGGCTCAGCAACAATTGTTTTGTTTACATCTTGATTGCTAACAATAGTATACATTTAGCTTACAAATTAATTTCCCGCTTCATTAATTATTTCTTCATCAGTTTGTACTCTTTGTTCCTCTCCAAAATAATAACCAAGTAACTCTCTAGCTACTAAATTAGCTAATCCCATATTATCAGGAACATTTTCTATAACCACCGTTAAGACAATTTCTGGCTCATCATACGGAGCAAAAGCAGTTATCCAGTTGTGATATACCTTGTACTTCCCTGTTTCAGCTGTTCCTGTTTTCGCTCCTGCATCAACAGGAAGATATTGTAAACTTCTAGCTGTTCCCAATGGAGAAGCAACTGTTTCTTTCATGCTTTTTTTAATTTCTTCTAAAGAGCTAGAAGAAACTGAAACTTCTGAAGTTATTTTAGTATTAAAACTTTCTAATATGTTATTGTTCTCGTCTAAAATACTTTTAACAACTTGTGGCTTAACTATCTTGCCACCATTGACAATAGCACTAATTGCTACTGTTAATTGCAATGGAGTTGATTTGATATATCCCTGTCCAATTGAAACATTATATGTATCGCCCGGATACCATGAAAGCCCATTTAGTTCTCTTTTCCATTGAGGATTAGGAATTAATCCCGGTTTCTCTCCAGGTAAATCAATGCCTGTTAAATTGCCAAATCCAAAATAATTTAGATATTTTTCTATCTTCTCTATTCCTAAACCAACAAAGTCTTTATATCCACCACCCAAGTGGTAAAAGAAGACATTAGATGATTCTGCGATTGCTTTTTTTAGATTTGTCCAGCCATGAAATTTCCAATCGCTTTTAGTAGTTCCGTCACTAAGTTCAATTTTTTCATCACAATATATATTTGTATCAGGAGTAATGATACCTTCCTCAAGAGCGGCTACCCCTATTATTGGTTTAATTGTTGAACCAAGAGAATATTCTCCTGCTATTGCTCTGTTATAGAAAGATACATCGGGACTAGCAACTATTTCATTAAATTGTTCTGTGGTTAAATTTCTTGAAAAGATATTACTATCAAATGAAGGACTACTTGCTAACGACAAAATCTCTCCTGTTTGAGGATTCATTGCAACCACCGCTCCACCATTTGCTTTGTATGTTTTAACAACTTCTTCTAAATACTCTGATGTCTTTTTTTGTAAATCAAAATCAATATTCAATACTAAATTATTCCCTGATTTAGCTGGTTCAATTATTTCTTCCTTAATTTTTCTTCCAATAGCATCTCTTTCTATATGAAGAATCCCCGGATCCTCCTTAAGGTAATCATTGTATTGCTTCTCTATTCCTGATTCTCCATCAAAAGTATCACCTGAAACATATCCTAAAATATGAGAAAAATTATTTCCGTCTAAATATTGTCTTGTGTTTTTAGTTATTAATTCAAAGGCCGATAGGTCTCTTTCTTTTGTTTTTAAAACAATTGCTTTTTCTTTTTCAATATCTTTGGCAACTAACAATTTTCCTGATTCCTCTTTGTTAATATCTTCCATCAATTTATCAAATGGTATTCCTAAAATCCTAGCAACATCTCTAACTTGGGCCTCCCCTTGAATATCTTGAGAGATTGCATCAACATAGCAAATTAATTCAAATTGTTGGGAATTAAAGGCTAACTGACTCATTGATCTATCATAAATGATTCCTCTTTGGGCATTAATTTGTTTTGAAAGATATTTATTGCTCTCTGCCTTAGCACTATAATCCTCGTATGAAAGAACTTGCAAATTAAAAGAATAACAAAGGAAAAATATTATTGATACTAAAATAAATCCAAAAGTTAATTGAAATATTCTTTGAGATAAAGCAGTCTCCATTATATACACTTCCTTGTCTTTCTTATGCTCTAATGCATCTAAAAAGATTTCTTCTGTATCAATGTCTTTTTCGGGCCTTCTCACTTTAAATTTTTGGTATCCATGAGATCGAAATAATCCTAACATATTTGAATAAAATAATTTTTAATAAATAAGCAATAATTGGTAATGTCAATGCCATTAATCCAATATAATTAGAAGAATAAATATCCCAAAATAATCCAACAAAAAATGCTGTATAAAGACCTGTTTTTGATGATGGGTCTTCTAAAAAATTAATCAAAAAAACAAAAATTAAAAGAAAAGGAAAAGCATATAAATTACTTAATTCTATTAAAAAAGCAAAATATAGAATTACTCCCAATAAGAATATTTTACTAATTTTTTTAATCATTAAATATAGTTGTCACTTTTAATACATTTAATCTATCTATTGAAAAAATGTTATATGGTTTTTCAATTTCGGAAAATTGAAATGGCTCACTATCAATCTTTTTAGGGTTTTTAACTTTTCCAATCACTAGCCCTGCAGGATAATTACCTCCCAAAGAGGACGTTAAAACTAAATCCCCTTCTTTTAGATCTTTATCATGCGGAAACATTTCTAAGGAAATTAATTCACTCCCCTTGCCCTTAGCCAAGGCGACAACTCCATTAATTGAAACATCAGTCAAATTATCTTTTGATGATAATAATTTTACTCTGGAATAGTTATCGTAAACTTCAGAAACTCTTCCTATCAAAATATTATTATTAATAGCAACGGGAAAGCCAACTTTAACACCATCTTTTGATCCAGTATTAATTAAAATAGAATCAGATATATAGTCCTTTGAAATAATCCTACCAGAAATTAAACTAATTTCAGGATAATTTTTCAATCCCAAACTTTCTCTCAAAAAAGTGTTCTCTCCTTTCAATTCTTCATTTTCAGCTATTAAGGATATTATTTTTTGATTTTCAATTAGTTCACAATTACTATTTACTTTCCATAATTTAGTTTGAATATCTTCACTAAAGGAATAGAAAAATTCTTTAACATTAAAAAAATTAAGAATAAAAAAAATAACCAATAGCAGAAAGAAAACCAATATTTTTCTCTTGGTAAAAATCTTCATAATCAAAGTATACAACAAAAACAAAAAAAATACGAGCCAAAAAATCTCGTAAAAATTCCTTTCAATCTTTAATATGGGGACGACCTACTTTCGCGAAAACCACTATCATCGGCCTTGGAAGATTTCACTTCCGAGTTCGGAATGGGATCGGGTGGAGCACTTCCGGTATTATCCCCATATTAAAAATAAAAAGGAATGTATGTATAAGAATAAAACTATTAATTGCTAACCAAAGGTTTGATACCCAATTAGTAGTGCTCGGCTGAACTCCTCACGGAGCTTGCACCTGCACCCTATCAAGGTCATAGTCTTTAACCTGGGTAAGAGTTCTAATCTTGGAGTAGGCTTCGAGCTTAGATGCTTTCAGCTCTTATCCTTTCCCAACTTAGCTACTCAGCTATGCCCTTGGCAGGACAACTGATACACCAGAGGTTGGTTCACCCTGATCCTCTCGTACAAAGGGCAACTCTCCTCAAAACTCGACGCCTGTGGTAGATATGGACCAACCTGTCTTACGCATGTTAATCACCTATTACTAAGTGCATGGACTATACCACCATCCTGTTGATTTAAAACAGGAGACCGACGTATTAGCCATTCTTATAAAGAATGACTCTCGCTTTATAAAAAGCTCAGTCTCTACGGGGTTAATAAATTTTTACTTATGAGATATTTCTAACAATAAAGAGCTATAAAATCTTAGCATTCTTTATCTACTTTTCTCATAAGTTCAAACTTACAACTTCCCTCGGTATTATCCTACCATTTGACAGGTTGAAAATCAATGATAGGACTTCACCGATATGAGTCGGTTTTGCTAACCAGATTGCTCTGGAAAGCCGCCAAATTGACGGTTTGAACCCAGCTCACGAACCACTTTAATTGGCGAACAGCCAAACCCTTGGGACCTTCTTCAGCCCCAGGATGTGATGAGCCGACATCGCTATTGATCTATTATTACTAATAGTATGGACTATATCTTCATCCTATCGTACTAAGATAGGCGTTGGCGTATTAGCTCGTCGCATTTGACGAACTCCAGTCCTCTTGGACTAAGTCTCTACGGGGTCATAACTCAATTTTATATCTCATTGACGGAATTATATGAGGACCAACAATTTCAATCAATTTAGGAATACTTTCTTTTAGAAATCTAATTCGATAGTATTTTTTATCTCGATTTAATCTTGCTTTCAATCCAATTTGACGCAACTGATGCAATAATCTTTTTTGATCAAGCATACTAAATTGTTGTGTGTTTAGATAGATGTTATCATTAGATTTGCTTCCATCGTCCATAAGCCATACGGCTAAAACGATTGGATTAATTTCTAATTCTTTTGGTATTATTTTTTTACCATCTTGATAAAGGAGATTATATATTTCTGTAATTTCTTTATCTTGTTTAGTAAAAAAACAATAAGCTATTCTACCTTCATTGGTTTCCCTTTCCTTAGGTTCGGAATCGCAAATATTCTTTAGTACAGAATATTTCCAATCTACATAATCTTTTGCTTTTAGGAAATGATTTATTTCTAAAAAAGCATCTTTGCGCCCAGGCATAATTCTAATATGCCCGTCACCTAAAACCGAACCTATAATCAATGATTTTTGTAATTGTGTTAGACTTCCCACGGTATTGTCCATAATGATTATGTTATAGCTGATTTTCACTATGGAGTCTACCGTTATAAGCCAATTTTTTTAAAATAACATTGCTGTTAATGCACCCCGATATGTTAAGGTGCCGAACAGTGCCGTTGATATGGACTCTTGGGCACTACCAGCCTGTTATCCCCGGGGTAACTTTTATCTGATGATCTCCCACGGTCCTACGAACCATGGTCGGTTCACTAAGTTCTGCTTTCGCATCTGCGCGACATACCCGTCTTGCAGTCAAGCTGGCTTATCCCTTTACAGGACCAATCCGATTTCCATCCGGATCTAGCCAACCTTTAAGCTTCTCCGTTACTTTTTAGGAGAAAAGCGCCCCACTTAAACTACCAACCAAGCACTGTCTTCTGCTACCCTCCTCAGGTAACAAAGTTAGAACCTTAACATTAAAAGAGAGGTGTTTCATTGGCGACTCCACTATCTCCGAAAAGATAGCTTCAAAGTCTCCCTCCTACGCTACGCAATTAATATCAAAATTCAATGCCAGGATATAGTAAAGCTCCCGGGGTCTTATTGTCTAGCCACAGGTAAGAGGCATTTTCACCTCTACTGCAATTTCACCAAGCAGATCCTGGAGACAGTTCTCCAGTCGTTAAGCCTTTCATGCGGGTCGGAACTTACCCGACAAGGGATTACGCTACTTTAACACGGTCAGAGTTACCGCGGACGTTCACCGGAGGCTTGGAGCAGTCAGCTGCCCCGCTCTCGATTCACGAACGCAATCTCTGAGTTCCTTAATATTGCAATATATCTTACCTATTTTTGAAAAAGACACATTAAATTATTATTATCTTAACTAATCAAACTACTTACAAGAACTCAGGATCGTTTCATGAAACAAGAGCGAGGCAACCGCCACTTTTAACACTCCAGCACTGGTCAGGCCTCAGCCCCTATACTTCCTCTTACGAATTAGCAGGGACCTGTGTTTTTGATAAACAGTCGCTAGAGAAACGCTCGCTGCGGCCTTTCTTCTTGCAAAGAAAGGCAGATCTTATTCCTAAGTTACGATCACTTTTTTGCCGAGTTCCTTCAGGATCTTTCACTTGTTCACCTTGGCACACTTGTGCCCATCCACCTGTGTCGGTTTTAGTACGGATCCAACATTCTTAGCCTTGCGGGCTTTTCTTGTCGACTTGCTCACTTGACTTAACTCATCCGAGGATAAGCTACGCTCCTATTCTTGGGTTGCCCCTTAAATAGTCGACGGAAATCCAATAATCCGCTCAAGCTACTAAATCGCGTCACCCTTCAGAAAAATGTTAGAGGGCCGGAATATTAACCGGCTGTCCATCAGATAAACCTTTCGGCTTCTCCTAAGGCCCGCCTAACCCTTGGCTGATCTACATTGCCAAGGAAACCTTGGATTTACGGTGTTGAAGAATCTCACTTCAATTGTGGTTACTTATGCCAACATTCTCACTCCTCATCGCTCCACAGAACCTCACGGTTCAGCTTCAGCGCAATAAGGACGCTTCCCTACCCCTGGTATTAAAAATACCAAGTCGTATCTTCGGTACTAAACTTTAGTCCCGGGAATCTTCGGCGCAAAATCTCTTAACTAGTAAGCTGTTACGCACTTTTTAAAGGATAGCTGCTTCTAAGCTAACCTCCTAGCTATCTGAGAAATTTCACCTCCTTACTAACACTTAGTTTAGATTTAGGGACCTTAGATGACGATCTGGGCTGTTTCCCTCGCGACAATGGAACTTCGCTCCCACTGTCTGACTCCCTCTGTATATATTTTGGCATTCGGAGTTTGATAGAAATGCCTAGCCGAAGCCGCAGCATCCCTTTCAGTGCTCTACCTCCAAAATACTGAGCAGAGAGGCTAGTCCTAAAACTATTTCGGGAAGAACCAGCTATTACCAAACTCGATTAGCTTTTCACTCCTTACCACAGCTCATCCCAATGAATTGCACGACAAACGGGTTCGGACCTCCACTTTCATTTCTGAAAGCTTCATCCTGGCCATGGCAAGCTCGTCTGGCTTCGGGTCCTCCTCCACCAATTATATTCGCCCTATTAAGACTTGGTTTCCCTGTGCCTCCGCGCCGTAAGCGCTTAGACAAATTGGTAAAAGAGACTCGTTGGCTCGTTCTGCAAAAAGCACGCCATCACTGATATAAATATCAGCTCTGACTCCTTGTAGGCATAATGGTTTCAGATTCTATTTCATCGTCCTTACCGGACTACTTTTCACCTTTCCCTCACGGTACTAGTTCACTATCGGTGACCAGATTGTATTTAGCCTTAGCGGGTAGTCCCGCTGGATTCCTGCCGACTTATCTTGATTCGACAGTACTCAAGAAAGATAACAAGGAGCATAATTTAATTTTCACTTACCGGACTATCACCGTCTGCGGTCTCTCTTTCCAGAGAAGTTCAGCTAATTAAATTATTTATAACTCCCTCTAATTGAATAGACGTTATCCCCTTACAACCACCATTCACGCAAAGCGCGAATGATTTTGGGCTTCTCCCCTTTCGCTCGCCGCTACTTAGGGAATCNNGGGAATCACTTTTGTTTTCTTTTCCTCCGCCTACTGAGATGTTTCACTTCAGCGGGTTCGCATCGAATTTAACTTCGACAATTTCGTTTAAACGAAATTAGGTTTCCCCATTCGGAAATCCCCGGTTCACAGGTTGCTAACACCTTCCCGAGGCTTATCGCAGCTACGCCACGTCCTTCATCGCGTCTGGTCCCAAGGCATCCACCATTTGCCTATAAAAAAATAACCTTTGATTAGCAAATAATAATTTTATTCTTATTTACTCATATTCAATTTTCAAGCTACCTGCGTGAAATAAAAAAGACGCTTTTCAGCGGCTTTATAACACAGCAAAATACTATTAAAGCCGCTTAACTATTTTATGTCTTTTGTTATTCATCATGCTCTATTAATTTAGCAGATTTAAAAATAATGTCAAGTCAAAAATTATTAATTATTTGGGTGCTTGTAGCTCTTCAGTTTCAACTAAAACATCGTGAAATTCATCAAGGTTTTCTAATACCATTCCTGCTCCTCTTGCAACAGCAGTCATCGGATCCTCAATGATATAAGTTGGTATATTTGTTTCTTTAACTATTAGTTCAGCCAGTCCCTTTAATTGTGCTCCGCCACCAGCTAAAGCAATTCCCTTTTTCATAATATCAGCAAGTAATTCTGGGGGAGTAAGCTCTATTGTATTTTTAATTTCAGCAACAATCTGATTGGCTGACCTTTCTAATGCTCGCTTGATATCTGTTTGAGAAACAACTACTTCTTCGGGCAATCCAGTAATTAAATTTCTACCTCTCATCGGCATATTTTTATTTTCATTTTTTGTTAGTTCTTTTTCAAAATAAACTGCTCCAATATTAATTTTAATTTTTTCTGCCGTTCTTGTTCCAATCAATAATTTATATTTATCTTGAGCAAATTGAATAATATCATTATTTAATCTGTCCCCTGCTATTCTTAAACTCTTTGAAACAACTATTCCACCTAAAGATATTACAGCAATTTCAGTTGTTCCGCCACCAATATCAACTATAAAATTACCAGAAGCATCTTGAACCGACATTCTTGCTCCAATTGATGCCGCCATTGGCTCTTCAATCAAAAACACCTCTCTTGCTCCTGCTGATTTAGTCGCATCTTTAACTGCTTTCTTTTCAACTTCCGTAACTCCCGAAGGTATACCAACAATTACTCTTGGTTTTAATAATGTAAACTTATCTTGTCTCGCTCTGTCTATCAAATATCTTAACATTTGTTCAGTTACTTCAAAGTCAGAAATAACACCATTAACTAATGGTCTAATTGCAATAATATGTGCCGGGGTCTTTCCCACCATTTTTTCTGCCTCTCTTCCTATCGCTAAAACTTGACCCGTCTTTTTATTCAAAGCAACAACTGATGGTTCTGATAAAATTATTCCTCTACCTCGCACACATACTAAACAATTTGCAGTTCCTAAATCAATTGCAATATCTTGAGATAATCTTGAAAATATTTGTTTAAAGCTCATTTTGTATAAATTCAGTTAATTTTTTAATCTTTACTAATTCTAATTCATCTGTCCCTCTTTTTTTAATTTCCACACAATCTTTTTCTAGTGTTTTTTTACTTAAAATAATCCTTATAGGAATCCCTATCAAATCACAATCGTTTAGTTTTTCTCCCGCACTTTTTTCCCTGTTGTCATACAATACTTTAATTTCTTCTTTTTGTAAATTATCATATATCTCACTTGCATCAGTATCTAATTCAAGTAAATGAACATCAAATGGGGCAACTTCTTTTGGCCAGATAATTCCTTTTTCATCGTTAAAAACTTCTACTATTGCTCCCATCATTCTTGTAATTCCAAGTCCATAGCAACCCATTACAATATTATCCATTCCAAATAATTTAGAATATTTATCTTGAAGCTTAAAAATATTACCAACTTCAATTGATTTTTTTTCTTCAAATTCAGTTGAGCCACATTCACACTTAGATTCAAAAATTTCTCTATTAAAAGATTGTCCACAATTTTTACATATATATATTATATCTTCTCCAGCATCAGTAACTGTTTGAAATTCATGAGAAAAAGAAGATGAAAATGCTCCACCACTAGCCAGAGTTAAATATGTTTTTTCTTTTAAGCCGCACCTCTTAAAAATTTTGAAATATGCTTCTTTTACTTTTTCATAATAATCATTCAAATCACTTTCACTTGTATGAAAAGAATAAAGATCTTTCATTAAAAACTCTCTGCCCCTTAAGATGCCTGACTTTGCTCTTGGTTCATTTCTAAATTTTGTTTGGATTTGATAAATGTATTTAGGAAATACAGAAGTATATTTTTTAACAAGCGGTGTAATAATTTCTTCATGGGTCCATCCAAGGCCTAAGTTATTATCTTTAATCTTATACATCTCTTCTACGTTCCATCGGCCTGTAATTTCCCAATTTTCTTTTGGGTGAAGTGAGGGCATTAAAATCTCTTGCCCCCCAATTTTATTCATTTCTTCTCGCACAATATTTTTAATATTTTCAATCACCATTAGCCCTAATGGCAAATATGAATAGATACCAGCTCCAAGTTTGTCTATAAAGCCAGCCCGAATTAAAAGTTGTGCATTAATACTTTTTTCATCTTTTGGATTTTCTTTGATTGTCTTAGTGAATAATTCTCTTTGTTTCATATTATTTAAATAATATATCATTAAATTGAATAAAGTCCTTAATAATTAAAACGAATGCTAATAATATTAAGAACATAAAACCATATGATTCTATCCTAATCTGCAATTTTTTGGAAAAAACCCTATTGTTAATTCTTTCTAAAAGGGTAAATATAATTTTAGCTCCATCCATTGCAGGAATTGGAAGTAAGTTTGTAATTCCAACGGCGATAGAAAGTATCGCTATCAAATTAATAACTTCATAAAGACCTTGAGACAAAGTTAGTTTTGTAATTGCAAAAATACCAACTGGACCAGCTAATGACTGGCCAATTATTTCTGGGGACTTGTTTTTGAAAGCATACGAAAATATATCACCAATGGATGAAAAAGAGTAATCTATCATATTATATGAATGTAGAAATCCTACTAATGGTTTTTCTAATCCAGTATAATTAACTATCGCTATTTCTCTTAGCGCTACTCCTAATGGACCTTCTCCCTCAGGATATTCAATTCTTGGGGTAATATTTATCTCCTTTCCATTCCCAGTTCTTAAAACAATTTCTCGTCCCTTGTTTTCATTAATAACACCTTGAAAATCACTAAATGATTCGCCATTAATTAAAACAATATAATCCCCCACTTCTATTCCTGAATTATATGCAGGAGAACTCTCTTGAATTCCTACAATCATCGGATAGTTTTCTTGACTACCAAAAGGAAACTCATATTCAGAAAACACTATTCCTTGAGTAAAATTAAAACCAGAAAAACCAATAAGAAAATAAAATAATAATGAAGCAAATAAAATATTCATTATTACCCCGCCACCACAAATCCATAATTTTTGCCAAGTCTTTTTAGAATCATAAATTGATTCTTTTTCCTCATTCTCCCCGTCTATCGCGCATAACCCTCCAAAAGGAATTGCTCCAATAAAATATTCTGTTTCCCCTTTTTTCTTTTTCCATATTTTAGGAGGAAAACCTATCCCAAATTCATTAACAGGAACACCTGTTTTTTTTGCCGCTACAAAATGTCCAAATTCATGAACAAGTATAACTATTCCCAATATTAAGAAAAATACAATTAAATCAATTAAAAACATATTATCCTTCTATTTCTTTTTTCTTACGCTCAATTAGCTCGTCAATTTTTTTATTATAATCATCAACTAAATCTTGTAATTTTTCCTTAGCCCTAAATTTATCATCTTCTCTAATTAAGCCCTCTCTTGTTTTCTTTTGTATTTCTCCCCATGCTTCATCTCTATACTTTCTTATCGTTCTTTTAGCGTCATCGTTAACTTGAGAAATAGATCTGATAATTTCTTTTCTCAATTCTTCTGACATTTGAGGTAAATTAATTATAATTGCTTCACCAACTGTTATAGGAGAAAGTCCTGATGCTTCGTTCAAAATCGCTTTTTCAATCATTGGAATGTAAGTTGGATCCCATGGTTGAATAGATAATTGCCTTGCGTTTGGAACAGATATTGAGCCAAGTTGTGATATGGACATAACTTGACCAAAACAATCAACTTGAATATTTTCAATTAATGCCGGACTTGCTCTACCAGTTCTAAAACTTCCTAATTTTTTAATTGTAAAGTCAATTACCTTATCTATTTCTGGTTTTATTTTGTCTATAATTTGTTGATGCATATTTTTATAATTTTATTAATAAGCTTTCAAAAGCCATTCTTTTATTAACATTACTACTTTCTATCATATATTTTATTTTTTCTAATTCATCGATCAATTCTTTTGTTTTTTTAAGTGAATAATTTACACTACTTTTATAATTAAAAACTTTTAACAAAATCTCCCTTCTTAAAAATCTTTCCCAAATATCCAATATCTCTATTATTTTTATTTTATCATCTTTTAACTTCTCTGCATATTGAAACCTTTGATTAATACTAGATCGAGAAAGAAATATAATATCTTCAATTGATTTATTAAAAAAGTCCATTTTACTTTTATCCTCAAAAAAATTAATTGCTTTACCAATTTGCCCTGATGATATTAAAGATATTTCTTTTGCTTTTTTACTACTCGCTCCTAAAGAAATTAAATACTTTTCAATCTCTTCGTTACCAACTAATGAGAACTTTATTTCCTGAGCCCTTGATCTTATCGTCTTTAATAACATTTCCCTAAAAGGAGTAATAAAAATAATTAATGTATCACCTTTTGGCTCCTCTATCATTTTAAGAAGAGCATTTTGAGCATCACTTTTCATTAAATGGCTATCATCAATAATTAACGTTTTTATTTTATTGTAATAGGGTTTCAAAGAAAGTCTCTCTTTTGCTTTTCTTATTTCTTCAATTTCTATATTCCCCTCCACAGGAGAAATTATATTAATATCTGGATTATTTTCAATTGACTTACAAAAATAACACTCGCCACACAAATCTTCGCAAAATATATTTTTGATAAACTCAATCGCAATTTTTTTCTTTCCAATCATTTCCGGTCCTGAAAAAATCATTGCATGAGGAATATTATTGCTTTTAATAATCTGCCTCAATATATTTATCTTTTTTTCGTTGCCAACTATCATTTTATTCTTTCTATATCAGCACCTAATTTTTTTAACCTTTCCTCAATCCTTTCATATCCTCTATCCACTTGATAAATATCTCTAATAATTGTTTTGCCTTCAGCGATTAACCCAGCTACTATTAATGATGCTCCTCCACGTAAATCAAATGAACCTACATCAGCACCATATAATTTTTTAACCCCATTAATTAGTGCTCTATGAGGATCAGAAAAAAATATATCTGCTCCCATTTTAGTTAAACCATCCATATACTTTAATCTTCCTTCATATAATGGATCATGAATAAGGGTTGTCCCTTTTGTTTGTGTTGCTAGAACACCAACCACTGAAAGCAGGTCGGGTGGAAAGCCAGGATAAGGAAGTGCTTGTATTTTTCTAATTCTCATATTTTTTGAAGGTAACACTCTAACATCAACTAGATCACCTTTTTTCTTAATTATTTCAAAATTAGCTCCGCAGTCCTCAAGTTTTTTTAAAGCAAATTCCAAAAAGGGATATTCCACATTTTTTACCGTAATATCTCCTTTGACAGCAAGAGCCATAATAATGAAAGTGCCTGCTTCAGTAGGATCATACATCAAGCGATGCTTAAATCCTTTTAATTTATCTCTACCTTTTATTTTTAAGGTGTGACATCCTACTCCACCTATTCTAACTCCCATTTTTTTAAGAACTCTCGCAAGCTCTTGATTTTGATAATCACCATCAGCAACCTTAAGTGTAATTTGCTCGCTCAATAAACTTGAAAATAACATCACATTAGAAGTAGCCGTCACGGATAATTCATCTAAAATAATGACATTATCTTTAATTTTCTTTGGCATTATTACTTTGAAATCCTTCTTCTTTTCTTTTATCGTAGCTCCAAACTGAGAAAAGGCATCCATATGTGTATCAATAGGCCTAACTCCAATTAAACAACCTCCTGGCTGGGGTAGTGTTATTTTACCAAATCTTGCAAGTAATGCCCCAAACAAAAGAACAGACCCTCTAAATTTTAGTACTAAATTCTTATTAATTTTATTAGGATTGATATTTTTAGCATTTATTTTTACTTTTCTTTTAGCCATCCATTCTACTTTAACATTCATACTTTCAAAAATTTCCAATAATCTAAAAACATCTTCTATTAAAGGAATATTATCAATTATGCAATCATCATCGGTTAAAAGAGCAGATACTAAAACACCAAAAGCGGCATTCTTAGAACCCATTACTTCAATTTCTCCGCTTAATTTTTTACCTCCATTTATTAAAAGTGCTTCTTCTGCCATATTATTTTTTTGTCATTACGCTTTTTTTATACAAGTCAAGATTATCTAAAACAGCTCCTGTTCCTCTAGCAACACAACTCAAAGGATCTTCAGCAATAAAACATGGGACTCCAGTTGATTGAGAAAGTAAGGTTGCAATATTTCTTAAACAAGCTCCGCCACCAGCAACAACCATTCCTTTATCCATAATATCGGCCGAAAGCTCTGGAGGTGTTTCCCTTAAAACATTTTTAACACACTGAACAATTTCTGAAAGTGGTTCACTAATTGCTTCGCAAATTTCGTTTGATGAAATCTTTAATGTTTTAGGAAGTCCTAAAACAAGATCTCTTCCCCTTATCTCCATATACTTAGGTTCTTTTTCCATTAGTGCTGTTCCTATTTTTATTTTAATTGCTTCTGCTGTTTGATCTCCAATAGCAAGATTATATTTATTTTTAATATATTCAGATATAGAACTATCTAACTCATCTCCAGCAACTCTTAATGACTGTGCAGAAACAATTCCCCCTAAAGATATTACAGCAACTTCCGCAGTGCCTCCTCCAATATCAATAATTAAATGACCGGAAGAAGAGTTAATTGGAATACCTGCTCCAATTGCAGAAAGAATTGGTTCTTTTGCCACAAAAACTTCCTTGGCTCCCGCTTGTAGTCCTGACTCAATTACTGCTCTTTTTTCTGTTGAAGTAATTCCTGCTGGAACACCTATCAATAACTCTGGTTTTAAAAACTTAAAAAATCCTGTATTTACTTTGTTAATAAAGTGTCTTATCATCGCTTGAGTAAT
This sequence comes from Patescibacteria group bacterium UBA2558, assembly GCA_002340425.1. Classification (GTDB taxonomy): domain Bacteria; phylum Patescibacteriota; class Minisyncoccia; order Minisyncoccales; family Minisyncoccaceae; genus UBA2558. Next base: position 14,984 of record DDMA01000006.1, read on the forward strand.
TCTATAATCAGCAATAACACCATCTTTTAATGGTCTAAAAACTTGTATTGATTCCGGAGTCCTTCCAATCATATCTTTTGCATCTTTGCCAACTGCAAGTATCTTATTTTCTTCTAAAGACACTGAAACAACTGACGGTTCACTCAAAACAACCCCTTTATTGGGGACAAATACAAGAGAATTTTTAGTTCCTAAATCAATTCCTATCTTCATAATTCCATTCTATACGATAAAAAGATGATTGGCAAGGGCACGTTTTTAGTGTATATATTAGTATATGAACAAGAGACAACGCACAGTTTTCTTTTTTGCAATGGTAATTATATTTTTAATAATAGGACCATCAATAATTATGTATTCACAGGGATACAGATTTGACACCAAAAAGTTTCAATTCGTAGAAACAGGAGGCCTTTATATCAAAGCATTCCCGGAAGAAGCACAATTATATATAAATGATAAATATATCAACGAGACATCTTTTTTTACTAAAGACATTTTAGTTCAAAATCTTTTGCCTGATAATTATAACATTAGAGTTGAAAAAGATGGATATCGTTCATGGGAAAAAAATCTCGAAATTGAAAGTAAAAAAGTAACTGAGGCAAAATATATTATTTTGTTTAATGAAAACATTATTTTTAATAGCATAGAAAACAATGTTTCTTCATTTTATCCTAATGACAATCAAATACTATTTTTAAATAATTCAAACGAATTGTTATTGTATGAATCAGGCGAAATAGAAAAAATCCTTAGTGCTACACAATCTCCTGATAATATAGAAAATATATTATTTCTATCAAATGGAAATATTATTATCAAAACAACTACTGGATGATATTACCTACTAGATATTCCAAACAAAAAAACTAAACTAATAAGGTCATTTAACATTGATACTAAAAATATACAGAGTAGAGATAATAAATTAGTTTATCAATTTAATAATTCTATATATGAAATTGATGTTAAAAAAGATTCTCCTAAATTAATTTCAAGGGACAAGGTAGATGCCTTTACAGTAGACAATAACTCTATAATCGCATTAAGAGGAAATCAAGTAATCAAACTATACGATTTAATAAGGGAAGAAGAAATATTATATCCTTTTGAATATTATGATAAAAATTCTAACTATCAAATAGTTTTTATTGAAAAAGAATTGTTTATTATAGAAGATAATAAGAATCTTTACCTCTTAAACAAAGAAAATAATTCTTTTGAAAATAAAATCAATGCTCAAAGTGGATTGAGATATACCCCTTTCTTTAATAAAATATTATTTTACGATGACAATAATATATGGTTAATGCCCTTGAAAAGATATGAATCACCATTTTTCAAAGATGCTTATTCAATAATCAATATCGCAAGTTTTGATAAAAAAATAGATATTATAAAATGGCTTAATGGTGATTACTTTGTTTTTACGTTAGACAAAAAAATATATATTAGTGAAATTGACAATCGAGATAATCTTAATATGTTTGACTTAGATAAAAATAATGTTTCAAATTTATTTTTTAACGGCAACACTAAAAAACTATATATCTTAAATGATGACGAATTACTTGAAATAGAAAAATTAATCCCATAAAAAAACCTCCTTTAAGGAGGTCTTATTATCTCTTACTCCACTGTGGAGCTTTTCTTGCTCTTTTGAGTCCAAATTTCTTTCTCTCTTTCATTCTTGAATCTCTAGTCAAGAAATTAGCTTTTCTTAATCTTTTTCTATAATCAGGATTAAACTCAACTAAGGCTCTTGCTATCCCATGTCTTATTGCTTCGGCCTGAGAATGTATTCCTCCTCCTTTTACAGTAGCAACAACTCTAAACCTACCTATTGACTTCATCTTTTCGAGCGAGTCAAGGATAATTAATTGATGATCGGCTATTTTAAAATATTCCTTGTAATCAACATCGTTTACTAAAATATCTTTGTCCCCTTTTGTGTACAAGCGAACCCTAGCAACAGATGTTTTTCTTCTTCCTATTCCTTCAAAATACTTATCTCCCAAGTCCTTAAAATCATTTTCGTTTATCACAAAATCATCATCGTCTATTATTGCCTCTTTAATTTCAATTTTTTCTTCTTCTTTTGTCATAATTAATCAAATTTTAATCTTTTCATATGTCTTGCTCTCAATCTATTTTTAGGCAACATTCCATTGACTGCGTATCTCAAAATATCTTCTGGATTCTTTTCAAAAATCTTAGACATAGGTGTGTATTTATCGTTTCCGATATATCCAGAATGACTAAAATATGTTTTGTTTTCTAACTTATTTCCAGTAATTTTTATTTTTTTAACATTAGAAACAATAACAACATTGTTTGGCTCTTTATTAGGAGTATAATCAGAATTATTTTTACCTTGCAATACTAAAGCAATCTCAGTAGCTAATCTACCTAGTATCTTACCTTCAGCATCTATTCTAATTACTTCTTTTTTTGTATCGTTTTTCATAATATTAAACTAATTCAATAATAGCCATTCTAGCACCATCGCTTTTTCTTTGTCCTAATTTAATTATTCTTGTATATCCACCATTTCTATCTTTATATCTTACACCCAAATCATCAATTAATTTTTTCACAACTCTCTCAGGGAATAATGTTAATAAATATCTGCGAGCGGCAAGGTCACCTTTTTTAGCTCTTGTAATCTTTTTTTGAACAAAAGGAGAAAGCTCTTTTGCTTTTGCTTCTGTTGTTTTAATCTTTTCTTTTAGCAACAAAGAAACCGCTAACGTTTTAAGAAGCGCTCTCCTTTGGTCTCTTTCCCTATTGAATTTTCTCCCTTTTTGTAACTTTTTCATACTTATTTCTTCTTCTTTGTTTCTTTTTTCTCTGCAGTTGCCATATTTTCTAAGATATATTGAAACTGTGATACTAAAACATCTAATGATTGACTTAATGCCTCTTCCGGAGTAATAGTTCCATCTGTTTCTACCTCTAATGAAAGTTTATCAAAGTCAGTTCTTTTTCCAACTCTCATATTTTCAACAACATAGTTAACTTTTTTTATTGGTGTAAATATCGCATCCATTCCAATAACTCCAACACTCCTCTTTATTTCTTTATCTTCAAAAACATATCCCATTCCTTTTTCAACCTTAATTTCAATTTCTAATTGGGCGCTCTTATCAGTAAGCGTAGCAATATGCAAATCAGGATTAGCTAATTTCAAGTCAGCAGGAAGTTCAAAATCCTTACCAGTTACTTCTCGCTCTCCCTTCACAACTAATGTTGCTGTTTGGGGGTCTTCCGTAAATATCTTAAATCTTAATTGTTTAATATTCATCAAAATATGCAAAACATCTTCTTTAACGCCTTTTAGTGTTGCAAATTCATGGGGAGCGTCTTTAATTTTAACCTCTGTAACTGCCGCTCCAGATAAAGATGATAAAAGAACTCTTCTAATCGCATTACCTAAAGTAACTCCATATCCAGGATAAAGAGATTCTATTTCAAAAACAGAATTATTATTAGAGATATTTTTTGTTTTAATTGAAGTTGGCAATGGAATCATATTTTTAAATAATTAATTATTACCTTGAATAATGCTCAAAAATTGTTGATACTTCTGATGGTAGCTGGACATCTTCAGATGTTGGAATTCGAGAAAGTTTTCCTTCTATTTTTAGAGGATCGTATGTCAACCATTGAGGAACTTGATATTTTTTCATCATTTCTGGTATTATTTTCAATATTTCTGTTTCTTTTGATCCCTCTCTTATTGAAATTACATCTCCAACAGAAATTCTATATGATGGAATATCTACTTTTCTTCCATTAACTAAGAAATGGCCATGCGTTACTAATAATCTTGATTGTGCTCTTGATTTTGCCCAACCTAATCTAAAAACAATATTATCCAATCTGCTCTCAAGCTTAGCAATCAATTGAGAAACAATATCTACTTCTGATGACTTATTTTCCATTACTTCATAAACATATTTTTTGAATTGCGTCTCTGGAACATTATACCACTTCTTTAATTTTTGTTTTTCTTTAACCTCACGACCATACTCTGTTGTACTTGATCTTCTTTTCTTGGCTTTCTGACCAGGCGGAAAAGGCCTTTTAATCATAGCACATTTAGCAGACAAACACCTTTCTCCTTTTAAGAAAAGTTTTTCACCTGATCTTCGACAAATTTTACACTTTGATTGTTTCATATTTTAAAAATTATAGCCTTCTTGGTTTCTTAGGTCTACAACCATTATGAGGGACAGGAGTAACATCTTTTATTGAAGATATCTCAAACCCTTGATTAGCAATTGATCTTAACGCTGATTCTCTTCCTGATCCAATACCTTTTACCACTATTTGAAACTTTTTAATCCCCATTTTTTCTGCAACAGCACCTAATGTTTCTGCAACTTTAGAAGCGGCAAAAGGAGTTGATTTCTTTGAACCCTTAAATCCAAGTTTGCCTGCTGATTTACTAGCTAAAACATTACCAACTGTATCTGTTAGAGTAACTATTGTATTGTTGTATGAACTGAAGATATGGACCTTTCCTTCTTTGACGGCAACAGATTTTGAAACTTTTGGTTCTTTATTTAGGGCTTTTTGCAACTGCTCGCCCTCCTTGATCATCTCTTCTTCAGTTTTTTGAATTATATGTTTTTTTCCCATATTATTTTTTATTTAGGTGCAGGTGCTCCCTTTCTTCCTGAGCCAACTGTTTTTCTAACATTGCCTCTTACTGTTCTACTATTAATTCTTGTTGTTTGTCCTCTTACCGGTAGTTTCTTGGTGTGCCTAGAACCCCTCCATGAATTAATATCCTTTAATCTTTTAATATTAACCATAATATCTCTTCTTAGATCTCCCTCAACCTTATAATTTTTTTCAATAAACTCCTTTATGGTATTAATCTCTTCTTTAGTTAAATCCTTAACTTTCTTATCTGCTGAAATATTAGAACTTTCTAATATTTTTTTAGCTAAAGTCGGACCTATTCCATAAATATATGTCAATCCGATATCTATTCTTTTTTCATCTGGAATATTTACTCCAATTATTCTTGCCATAATATATTTAATTAAGCCCCTTGTCTTTGTTTGTGTTTAGGATTCTTTTGGCATACAACATAAACACGTCCTTCTCGGCGGACGATTTTACAATCTCTACAAATTTTCTTAACTGATGGTTTAACTTTCATTTGTTTCTAAATATTATCCTTCCTCTTTTGGGATCATAAGGAGTCATCTCAACAGTAACTTTATCGCCTGTCAATACTCTTATTCTATGGACTCTTAACTTCCCACCTAAATGAGCCAGTATTTCTGACTCGTCTTCAAGTAGAACTCTAAAAAATCCATCAGGCAGACTTTCTGTCACCACTCCATTCTTTTTTATCTTGTCTTTTTCTTTATTCATGTAAAAGATATTAGAACAATAGCAAAACTTTTGCTTTTGGTCAAGAGATTAATCAAATTTTAATTTTATTTCTATACTACTATCTTTTGATGGTAGTGATGATCTCCAAAATGGAAAAATGTCAATCTCGACCTTATCTATCTCTGGCATATTTTCAAGTAAAGATGCAGAATGAAATTTGTTATTATTTATTAGTCCCCCTTTTAATAAATCTTCTTCAGGTAGCGTATATATTTTTGCATTAAAGATAACATTTAATTCAATTTTTCCTCCATCAACTTTATACTCTTCTATTTCATACAAAATACTATTAGGAACTATTTCAAAGTCATCAAACATTTCATTCCTAATCAATTTTTCACCTATTTTTAATAAATCATCTTTTCTAAAGGCGGTCACTCTGCTATCAATTACCCCCGAAACATTAAATTTATCTACTTCAGCGCCAGCGGGAGCATTAGCATATACATCTTTCACTTCTANNGATATAGTGTCCGGAATATAGATAAAACTTTCAGGAATAGAATCCATTAATTCCTTTTTGGCTATTTCACCATATCTTTCCTCAAAATCTTCTTTCGCAGAAGTAATATCATCGGCGGTAACTATTTTAACTTGTGAATCCTCACCCCCAGTCAAAGGACCAATTGTTTCAGCATAAATACTTGAATAGATGCTCGTTCCAGCAAGTTTTGGAAGAGAAAATTTAGCTGAGTCAATATTATATTCTGTCCCTGCCTCACTTGCAGTTACTGCTACATCAACATATCCATTAGCGGGAATTGTAAATGCCTCGTCAGCTGTATATACCAGTTCTCCTGGTGCAGACAAAAATCTTGTATTTTTTATTATTGCCTGATCTTTAGGAGGATCTATCTTATTATAAACCCTTATCACTCCAGTAGCTCTTTTTGTTTTTGAATCAGTTCCCGTTGATAAATAATCACTTGATGCTTCTTTAGTACCAGAAAATATTACACCTGGCAAAATTAAATTATCAAAATCAATCAATGCCTCCGATGTATTTACAGTTACAGTAGAAGTTACTGATACTTCTTCTGTATTAGGATATATACTAACTTCTGCTTTTCCCTGAACAAAGAAAAATACTCCTAATAAAGCAACGACAACAAAAACAGAAATAAAAATGAAAGGATTTTTCTTCTTTTTTGATTTTTCTTTATGGCAAAAAACTTCTTGTTTTTCTGTTTTTTCACTTGGAATTATATCGTATATTTTCCTTGACATATTGCTTTTATTCTTCTTACTCCTCTACTTGAACTCTCTTCTTTAATTATCTTAAATGATTCTAATTTTGATACATTGTCTATATGCTCCCCACCACAAATTTCTTTTGAAAAAATCTCTCCACTATCTTTATCATATATCGTCCAAACACTTACTTCTTCAGGATACCTTTCCTTAAAAAAAGATAATGCTCCTGATGACAATGCTTCACTTAAAGGCATCACTTCCTTTTTAAGAACCAATCCTTCTTTAATTTTCAAATTAACTAAATCCTCTACTGCTTTGATTTCTTCCGGTGTTAATTTTCTCTCAAAAGAAAAGTCAAATCTTAATCTTTCATCATTAATGTCTGAACCCATCTGTCGAACACTCTCACCCAAAACTTTCCTTAATGCTGAGTGTAGCAAATGTGTTGCAGTATGTAAATATGGATTACTACCACCTCCAAACTTCTTTTCTGCTCCAGCTCTCGATAACTCTTGATGCTTTTTTAACTCATCGTAAAACTCATCTTCATTTAATTTTATATTCTTTTTAGATAATTCTTCTTTTATCATTTCAAGAGGAAAGCCATAGCTTTGATAAATATCAAAGGCCTCTTTTCCCGAAATATCACCTTTAATAGAATTAATAATTTTAAGTCCCCTATCTAGAGTTAAAGAAAACTTCTCTGCTTCTTTTTTAACTATTTCGTATATTTTTTTTCTTTCTATTTCTTTATAGACATCCTTATACTTTTCTATAGTTAATTTAATTAAAGGAACCCAAAAGTCCCCTTGTAGCTCTATCATTTTACCATATCTAATAGTTCTCCTAATTAATCTTCTTAAGATATATCCCTGACCGGTGTTTGACGGAATAACTCCAGCGTCTACAAGAAAAACTATTCCCCTAATATGATCTGCTATAATCCGACAAGCTACCTTGTCCCCTTTGCCTATTTTAGAAATAACATCAGAAAATAAATCTGTTTCATATGCAGAGTTTTTACCTTGAAGAATAGAGAGTAATCTTTCAAAACCAATTCCTGTGTCGATGTTTGTTTGACTAAGTAATTCATATTCTCCTGCCTTATTTTTGAAATACTGCATAAAGACAAGATTCCATATTTCAACATATCTTTTACAATAATCACAATTAGGTCCGCAATCACTTCTACCACACCCGAATGATTCTCCCCTATCATAGTGAATTTCTGAACAAGGTCCACATGGTCCTGTTTCAGCAACTGGTCCCCAAAAGTTGTCTTTGAAACCACATTCTTTAATGCTATTAATTCCTCTTTTTTTCCAAAGATCAATTGCCTCTTCATCTTTAGGAATAACATTATTTCCACCAAAAACAGTAATATGCATTCTTGATTTATCAAGACCAATACTTTCTAAAAACTCCAAAGCATAATCAATTGCACCTTCCTTAAAATATCCTGACTCATCTTGACCAATTGACCAATTGCCAAGCATTTCAAAAAAAGTATGATGAGTATCATCTCCAACTTCTTCAATATCATCTGTTCTAAAACATTTCTGACAACTTGCTAGATGCCTGTTCCCAAAGTCATTAACAACATCTTTTTCCCCCGCTAAATATGGTGAAAATTGTTGCATGCCAGCAGTAGTAAATAAAACACTAGGATCAGTTGGCAAAAGAGAAGAAGAAGGCACGATCCTATGCCCCTTGCTCTCAAAAAAATCAAGAAAATGTTTCCTTAATTCGTTAGAATTCATATCTGTATTCTACCAAAAACACTTTCTTTGGTCAAATAAAAAAGCACCGCTAATGCGGTGCCTTCGTTATTGATTGTCTGATATCTTTCTTTTTGCTTCTTCAATCAATTTAGCTGCTGCATCTTTTCCTCCCAATCCAAATGATAGACCTAATGCAATGGTTAGTGTTCCAACAAAACCCATAACTAAAGCATTTACAATTTCGGGGGCGACTCCTAATTGAGATAATACTGCCAAACCAGCAAAAATATATATTCCACCTTTAACAATTGTTCCTAATAAATTAACGAAGTTAACTCCCATCTTCTTAGCTGAAACCTTAACAATTTTTTCTATTACATCAGCAATAACTATTGCTACAACTAAGATAATAATAGAAACTATTAAACTAGGTGTCCATGCAACAATACTAGATAATATTTCAGCAAAAGCAGTCCAACCAACGATATCAGTAGCAATCATTAAAAATACAAAAACTAATATCCACTTGAAAATTGCCCCAATAAAACCAGATGGCTCCACCTTTATATCCGCATTAGCTAAAGCGTCTTTCCATCCTGTTCTTTCAAAAATAGAATTGAATTTCAATTTGTTTAAAATGCTTGAAACTAATTTGCCTATCCAAATTGCTATAATCCAACCTATTATGAAAATAATTATTGCCCCTATTAAATTAGGAAGGAAAAGTAATACACTTTCCCAAGCATCATATAGTGCTTGTGTTGTTATTTGTGACCAATCTTGTGTCATATTTTTCAACCATTTTTTCTTTGTCTATCAAATCGTAAGATAAGAAAGACAAGAAAACAATGGATATTAATTATTGTTAAGATTATACCATACTATTAAAAGAGTGCAAGTAAGTTTAAGTGTAGTGTTTGTTAGAAAAAGTCAGAACTCATTTTGAACAAAAATCCCAACTGATTGCCGCGCGAAGCGCAGCAGAACTAAAACTGAACGCTCGAGCAGACAAAAAAGGAGTTGGAAGAAAAGGAGTTTTGCCCGTTCTCACTTTCGCCGCTTCTTTTTTCGCCATTGTAATTTTTTGTATCAATGAAATTGGCGCACCGCCTTTAACTTTTTTCCAACTGATCTATAACTTTTAATTTTTGCTCGACCTGTTCTCGCAGTTTCAAAATAGCCAATGACTGACTAAGAAAATCTTCGAATGTAATATTTGGATTTTCAGAAACATATTGAGAAATTAAGGAAACAAATTCGGAAATCTTTTGATCATTTCTGCGTTTTTGAAGGTCTGGGTATTCCAAAAGTTTTTCGCTTATTACTTTTTGGTCGTGCGTCAATTTTAACATCGGTGTTAAAGAATCCCACACCTCTTGTGCTTTTTCTTTAACCATTTTTTCTGTTTTCTCAATTTCCCTTTCTAAACTTCTTCTCAACATCGAAAAATCTCTTTCTTGAAGATTCGGCCGTAATTTTTGTAAATCCATCAAATCATAAGGACGGTTGGAATGTAATTTATGATAAGCAACAATAGCCGGTTGAGAGAGATTAATTTCTTTGCCATTTGGAAGTTCTTTTTTAAGTGGTTCAAAAAAACTCTTTTGGCAAAGTCGCACCATTGTAAAAAATAACTACGTTCCCTTCGGCATCCTTATTATGAACATGCAAATCAACAAAATTAAACGGATCTTCTGTTTCTCTTTGTATTTTTCCGTCTGGGCCAATTTTACAAATTGATAAATCTGGCTTTTCAAGTATCGCCAATTCTTCAGCCGTCACTTTTCGCATTAATCTTTTCCCGTTTTCGTCGTAATTAACAAAAATACCGAACCCTTGTCTTGTTAGTAATTCGTCTAATTTTGCCAGATCTTCCTGAAAAATACTTATATCTAAATCTTTGTGGTCGCGTATTTGCTTATCTTTATAAAGCGAAATATTTGTTGCACCGTCGAGATACCATTGAAAATCAACGTCTTCAAAAATTTCAGAAACTCGTTCAAGTCTTTTTTAAAATATCTTTTTCTGTTCTGGAGTTGGTTCTTTGTATTCACCGGCTTCATCAACTTCACCAACGCGATATCCATCCCAAAGAAAAGATCGCTCTTCGATATGTGTTTCATCTTTAGAAACAATTTCTGGGGCTGGTTCAACAGTTTCCGGATTTTCTGATTGTACTGGCGAGGTTTCAGAATTTTCCTTTTTCTCTTGTTGTTGAGTAAGCGATTGTATAAATTTTGCTTCAAAATTTTCCGGCATAAAATTATATTAAATCTTTCACATTTATATTAATAACTTTAGCAACCTTTTGAACAGTTAGCAAAGACAGATTTCTAACTCTACGCTCCAACTCGTTGATATATGACCTATGAACACCGAGAACACGAGCAATATTGTTTTGAGATAATTTCTTTTTAAGGCGATTTTCGCGGAGTTTTTGACTAAATTTTATTACTTCTTTTTCCATAGATTAGAGGAAGTAAAATTATTGTATGCCAAGGCAAATTCCTCTATAAATAAACTTTGTGGACCGACGGGGACTCGAACCCCGAACCCTCTCATTGCAAATGAGATGCTCTACCAATTGAGCCATCGGCCCTCATATGGGTGTGGGTATGCCTGGACTCGAACCAGGGACCTCGTCATTATCAGTGACGCGCTCTAACCAGCTGAGCTACACACCCTTCTTTAATATAAAAAGATGTTCTTTCATTGGGTTAAACCAGGCAGAAACTTTTTTTGAATGAACAACTTCTAATTGAACTTCTTTAAATATATCCTCCCACTCTTTTTTTGTAAAGAACTTTCCTCTCTCTTTATTTTTCTGAAATAATTTTGCAAAAGACACTCCATGTAAGTAGCACATCATTTTACTTAATGGTCCTTCGGGGAGATTCTCATATAAAATAATAGTATTATTTGAAACTCTCCTTATTTCTTTTAACAGGTCTTTTGGATTTTTGCAATGGTGTAAAACAAAATTAATTAAAACTACATCAAAGTAGTTTTCTTCTAAAAAAGATAAATCTTCACCATTGTATTTGATAAACTCTATATCCTCTATTCTGTTATCAATAATATCAACCCCCAGCACACTACTCTTAAAAAATATCTCAAATTCTTTTCCTACTGTTCCTGAACCACAACCAAAGTCAAGTATTTTAGAATTAGGTAAAACAAAATCAGCGCAATCCTTGCACATTTCTCTTGCCGCATTTCTGTAAAATTTACGAAAAATACGATACTGAGATGGCCCTATGCTTTTCATTATTAGTTAGTTTCTTAGAGTTGTTCCGCTATGTATAAAATAATCTCTTGTTTAGGTAGAGAGATCAATACCTCGAGATTAATTCAGTGATCACTCGCGAATTAATCTCGGTCGACAAACATTTAAAAAAATAAATGATCCACGAGCAGCTTCCGCTACCCGTGCCTTGTTACGACTTCGTCCCTCTCATTGAATCTACCTTGGGTCCATTTGCATGGAACTTCGGGTATCCCCAACTCGCTTGACGTGACGGGCGGTGAGTACAAGACCCAGGGACATATTCACCGCAGCATGGCTGATCTGCGGTTACTAGCGATTCCGGCTTCATGAGGTCGAGTTTCAGACCTCAATCCGAATTGGGGGATTGTTTGATAGGATTTGCTCCAGATTACTCTTTCGCTTCCCGTTGTCAATCCCATTGTATCACGTGTGCAGCCCAGGACATCAAAGGGCCATGCTGATTTGGCGTCATCCTCACCTTCCTCCTGGTTGTCCCAGGCAGTCCTCTATGACACATGAAACATAGAGCAAGGGTTGCGCAGGTTACCCCATTTAAGGGAGCAACTCAAGCCACCTGCTGACGACAACCATGCAGCACCTGGGTTAATGTCCTTGTGGGTAGGCAAATCTTTCGAAATGCTTTCATTAACCTTTCAAGCCCTGGTAAGGTTCCTCGCTTACTATCGAATTAAGCCACGTGATCCACCGCTTGTGTAGGTCCCCGTCTATTCCTTTGAGTTTTAGCCTTGCGGCCGTACTTCCCAGGCGGAATACTTAACGCGTTAGCTTCGCCACTGCAAGGGTCGACACTTGCAATAGCCAGTATTCATCGTTTAAGGCGTGGAATACAAGGGTATCTAATCCTTTTCTCTCCCCACGCTTTCGTCTTTCAGTGTCAGGACTGTCCCAGCTGATTGCCTTCGCTTTCGGTGTTCCACTTGATATCAACGGATTCCACCCCTTCACCAAGTGTTCCATCAGCCTCTAACATCCTCTAGTTTGCCAGTTTTTCCCGCTTTTCCAAGGTTAAGCCCTGGAGCTTTAACGAGAAACTTAACAAACCACCTACAGACCCTTTACGCCCAATAAATCCGGATAACGCTTGGGGCACTCGTATTACCGCTACTGCTGGCACGAGTTTAGTCACCCCTTATTCCTAGGGTACAGTCAAAGTTCTTCCCCTAGAAAAGTGGTTTACAATCCGAAGATCTTAATCCCACACGCGACGTCGCTTGATCAGGCTTTCGCCCATTGTCAAATATTCTCGACTGCTGCCTCCCGTAGGAGTATGGCCCGTGTCTCAGTGCCATTGTTGGCGGTCAAGCTCTCACTCCGCCTACCCGTCATTGCCTTGGTGAGCCATTACCTCACCAACTAGCTGATAGGACGCAGACTCATCCTTTACCGAAAAATCTTTACCGTTTCCGGACTATCGGGAATTAGCCTAGATTTCTCCAGGTTATGCCCGAGTAAAGGGTTGATATCTACGTGTTACTAACCCGTTCGCCACTGTTGTATTGCTACAACCGTTCGACTTGCATGCCTTATCCACGTCGCCAGCGTTCATCCTGAGCTAGGATCAAACTCTCAAAAAAATAGCGGAACAACTCTAAAAAACTTACTAAAGTTGTCCCTAAAATCCTACTAAAATGATTGCTTATTTATTTTTCAATGAACATAATAGCATTGAAAATACTACCTAATATTTATCAAAATGTCAAATATGAGCCGGTAGACGGATTCGAACCCCCGACCTACTGTTTACAAAACAGTTGCTCTACCACTGAGCTATACCGGCATATTACTTTTTTTTACCAATTGATTCCTTAATCTCGCTCCAATAAGAATCAATTTTCTTCTTTTTCGATCTCTCTCTTAATTTTAATATCCAATCAGACAATTTCTTATCTGCCTTTAGAGATAATATTCTAACTCTACTTAAAAATTTATGCAAGAGATTCTCAAAAAAATCAGTAACTTTTTTAGTTGTTTTTTTTATTTTGCTTTTAACTTTTTCTTTAACTTCTTTTTTAAGAAAAATTGATTCTGACTCAGGAACTTCTTTAATTTTTGGTATTTTTTTATAAACAAAAAATACTAATATTAAAAAACTAACAATCGCGACAATTAAGGCAATTATTTCAGATTTCATAAATTACAAATCTTTTAACAATGATATTCTCGCCTATTTTGGCAATATATTCATTGATTAAAGATTGAATTGTTTTGCTATCATCCTTTATCCACAATTGATCTAGTAGACAAACTTCTTTTTTATACTTTTCAAGTTTACCTTTAATTATTCCTTCTAAAACCTCAGCTGGTTTATTCATCTCTTTAACTTGCTCAGCAATAATTTCTTTTTCCTTCTCTAATACACTTTGAGGAATTTCTTCCTCTTTTAAGTACATTGGTTTCATTGAAGCAATTTGTAAACAAATCTCATGGGCTAAGTTTTGAAAATCTTCTCCCCTTGCAACAAAATCGGTCTCACAATTTATCTCAAGTAAAACTCCTAATCTTTTGTTTGAATGAATATATGAATCTATAATTCCCGCACTTGCTTCCCTTTCAGTTTTTTTCAAAGCAACAGCGGCACCTCTTTTTTTCAAATACTCTTTCGCTAAAGAAATATCTCCATTTGATTCTTCAAGAGCTTTCTTACAATCACTTAAAGAAATTCCTGTTTCCTCTCTTAATTTTTTGATAGTTTCTATTTCTACCACCATTATTTTTTAAATTAATACTTCTTCTATTTTATATAATATATATTCTACAGCGGTATATGCATCATCGTTTCCAGGAATTGGATAATCAATTTTAGTTGGATCAACATTAGTATCAGCAATAGCAATAATTTTAACTCCTGATTGAATAGCTTCTTTTAGGGCAATTTCATCTTCTTTTACATCAACTATGAAAATCGCACCAGGAAGTTCTTCCATGTTTTTAACTCCCTCAAATTTAATTCTCAATCTTTCTAGTTCTTTTAACATTTGTAATCTTTCTTTCTTAACATACTTCTTTTCAAAGTCCTCTTCTTTCGTAGATTGTTCTAATTCCTTGTAATAATTTATTCTTTTTCTAATTTCTTTAAAATTTGTAAATAACCCTCCAATCCATCTTTCGGTAACATAGTATGCACCACATTTAATAGCAACCTCTTTAACTAAATCCCTTGTTGCAACTTTTGTTCCAACAAAAATAATTGACTTGCCTTCACTCTTTAATTGATGAATAAAATCTAATGCCTCAGCTAGGCCTTCTGCCGTCTTTTCTACATTAATCAAACTAACTCTGTCTTTTTGCTTAGCAACGTAATCCTTCATTTTAGGATTTAACTTTGATTTATCGTGACCATAGCCAAGACCAGCTTCAATCATTTCATCAACTGAAATATTATATTTAGAAATTTTATCTGTTTTTGTTTCTTCCATATAGGTATATATATCATAACAATTTTCAAATAGCAAGAGCCCTTGATTTCTATTCTCTTTTTTGGTATAAGAAAACTATATGAAAAAAGAAATTCATCCAAAATACTTTGATAATGCAAAAATTAGTTGTGTTTGTGGTGCAATGTTTGAAGTTGGCTCAACTGTTGAAAATATGGAAGTTGAAATTTGCTCTCAATGTCATCCTTTTTATACAGGAAAAGAAAGAGGTTCTGACAAGGTAGGCCGAGTTCAGAAATTCAAAGAAAGAGCGGCTAAAAAGAAGAAATAATTGTATATGTCTGAAGAAGTGAAATACAATGCAATTATTATGGAAATAAGAGCAGGAGTTGGCGGAGAAGAAGCCGCCCTTTTTGCTGCTGATTTATCTAGAATGTATACAAGATATGCTCAGAATCAAAGAATGAAGGTAGAAGTTCTTGATTCAAGTCAAACGGAAATTGGTGGTATCAAAGAAATAATAATCGAAATATCGGGAGACAATGTTTATTCTCTCTTCAAAAATGAAGCCGGTGTTCACAGAGTTCAAAGAATACCCGAAACAGAAAAATCAGGAAGAATACATACCTCAACAGCAACCGTAGCTATACTACCAAAACCAAAAGCAACTGAGATTGATATTAAACCTCAAGATGTAAGAGTAGATACATACAAAGCATCAGGGGCAGGAGGACAATATGTAAACAAAAGGATGTCAGCTATAAGATTAACACATATACCAACTGGTGAAGTTGTTACCTGTCAAAATGAAAGAAGCTTAAGTCAAAACAAAGAAACTGCCCTTTCCATTTTGGCGGCAAGATTGATGGATAGAAAAAGACAAGAATTAGATAAGCAATTAACTGGAGCAAGAAAATTACAAATTGGAAGTGCTTCAAGGGAAGAAAAGATAAGAACATATAATTTTCCTCAGGACAGAGTAACTGACCACAGAATTAAAAAAAGCTGGCACGATATAGAAGGAATAATGCAAGGCAAGATTGATAAAATGATAAATCAATTATCAAAAAAACAGGACTAAGTCCTGTTTTAAAATATCAATCCTTCACAAGTGGCAGTCATCTCCCCTTTATCAATATATTCTTGAATACACCAAGCTCTTGTTCTGACAGAGCTCGCATATGAGTTTGAGCCACCATAATATCTTGAAGCGGCACTATACTCCCCAGAAGTAGTTCCTCCACCTAATTGTTTTAAGTATATTGCTGAAGCAGTAAATGAATCTAGTAAATTCCATGGATCAACCACACTTTTTCCTGTTGATTCCTTAACCTTATCTTCAATTAATCGCCATGTACTAGGTATAAATTGAGCTGGTCCCATCGCTCCACCAAAGCCAAATGGAACATATCCTGATTTTGCACAAACAATTGAACCATCACTCTTTACACTAGCCTTAGAATAATAGTAACTTCCCCTATAAGAAGTTGCACACTGAGGAATCCAACAAGATACAGGCGTTTTTTCCATCACTCTCTGCGAGTCCTTAATTATTTCTATAAATATTGGTAAATCACGAGTAGGATGGATAATTCTTGACAATGGTTTTCCATCACTATACATTCCACCTCCTGTTTTAGTATCAGTAATATAGCATTGACCAACATTTCTTCCTATTGCTGATTCTTGACTAATAATTCCCAATAAAAATGCGGGTCTGACACCAACAGAATTACCTACGCTTTTTGCTAATTCAAGGGCCTCTCCAAATGTTGGTGGTTCTTGATCTTCAGTAAGACCAATTATCGAAATTAACTTCTTAGCAATTTCAGCCGCCTTTGTCTCAACATCTTCTTTCTCTTTTAATTGAGCTTGATATTGCGCTTCTGTCAAACTATACAATCTATCTTTCTCTTGCTTTGCCGTAGCTGATGCCTGTTTTTGTAATGCTTGTAAGGCAAGCAGGCTTTCTTTTTCTCCTTTTTCTTCTTCTAAAATAATTTTTCTCTCTTTTAAGTTATTATTTAGTGTTTGGAAATGAGTAAGAAGTTCCTGGTTTTTCAAGTTTAATGTCTCTAAATAAACCATATTATCAAAAAACTCAGATATGGTTTCACTAGTTAACATAATTTCTACGAATGACTTTTGATTTTCATTATTAACAGCCCTCAAAATCAATGCTATCTTTTGTTTTTGATTTTCTATCTCCTTTTCTATTTCAACAATTGATTCCTCTGTCTCTTTTGCCTGAAAATCTAAACTTTTAATGGCTAAATTTGATTGATAAATTTGATAATCAAGGTCTTTAATTTTTGCGTTTAATGTATCTATTTGTTTTTTGAGTGTGTTTTTTTCGGCGCTTGTTTTTGTTAAATCAGAATCAATATCTTTTCTTTTTTCTTCAAAGTATGTTTGACATTGATTAAGCATTTCTTGACAAGCTGATTCTGATATTAAATCACATTGCTCTCTCCAGCCCTCTTTTTCACAAATTAAATCAAAGTCAATTTCGGAAAAAGTAAAAGCAGAAGGAATAATTACTCCCATTGCTATCACTAAAAATAATTTACTAAATAGCTTCATTATTCTTTTTCTTCAACTTCTTCTTCNNCGTCTTCCTTTGTTTCTACTTTTTCTACTTCTTTATCAATCTCTTTTATTGGCTCAGATAGTTCCTTATCAACATCTTCTGGCTCAACAATTTGAATTACAATTTCTTCAGGGTCATCAAAAACAACCTCTACGCCATCTCCCACCTTAAGATCTTTAATGGCGATATAATCACCTATCTCACTTAATCCTGAAACATCAACTTCAATTTTATTAGGAAGATCTTTAGGCAGTGCGCTAACAGTAACTTGTCTCATATTACTAATCATCGTTCCACCAAATTTTACAGCAGGAGGTATTCCTACAATTTCTAAGTGAACATCTGCTTCTGTTTTTTCTTCTAAGTTTGGTTGGTAAAAATCAACATGGATTAATTCTAAAGTAAGTGGGTCAACTTGTGTCTCATGAACTAAAACATTGTATGTTTTTCCTTCAACATCTAAATCAATCAATGTCTCTCCTACTTCTTTATACATCTTTTCTATTACTTTTTTGTCAATTTCCAAAGAAACATTTTCTATTCCCGGACCATATAATACAGCT
This sequence comes from Patescibacteria group bacterium UBA2558, assembly GCA_002340425.1. Classification (GTDB taxonomy): domain Bacteria; phylum Patescibacteriota; class Minisyncoccia; order Minisyncoccales; family Minisyncoccaceae; genus UBA2558. Next base: position 33,130 of record DDMA01000006.1, read on the forward strand.
GGAATAATGCCTGGTTCTGAAACTTTTCCTTTTCTAATTTTTGCTTTTAAGTTTGTCATATATGTTATATATAAAGGATTTTTTGCATTTTGGCAACCCTGTTAATTTATGTAAAAATATTTTTGTATTTCTTCGCTTGAAATATATATTGATGATTGTTGGATAATAGCATTCAATGTTCCCTTGTCTAAATTCTTGTGTTTAGGAATTGTCAATGTTTGCCTATCATTATTTGACATAATTCTTCTTAATTTTACATGACTACCTTTCTGTCCAACAACAAAAAATCCAAGCTTGATAAATATTTTAACTACATCTTCCCCAGAAAGATTTTTTAATTTAGGCATATATAGCAGTGCCAATTTCAAAATTTAACAAAATAGAAGGGTTTGGATTTAGATTGTAATTGCTTAAATCCTCTCCTTCCAAATGAAGCTCTACAGCTTCTTTAATATTTTCAACCAGTTTATCAAGTGTTTTTGCTTGGGTAACTACAGGAAAACCAACGCCTTCCGCTATATAGCATTTCTCTCCCTTATAAACATAAAAATATATAATGTTTTTCATATCAATTTAATAATACAATACTACCAACTAAAGTCAAGTTAAACTATCTTCCCTTTCTCTATTTTAATTTTGTCTTCAAAGCTATCATTTTCTTTCAATAATCCATTGATAGCTCCAGGAACCTTAATACAAGATGTTGCATTGGCAATAGCTCTTCTTATTCCCCATTCAACATTATTGTTTGACTTAATTAGTCCTGAAACAAAGCCAGCACCAAAGGCATCACCTGCTCCTGTTTTGTCTACAACTTTGACCCTACAAGCAAAAGCATTATATAAGACATCTTTATCTGAAACTAAGGCACCATCAGCTCCTTTTGTTACTACATTTATCCCATTATGTATTTTATTTAACTCACTCATTATTCCAATTTCATCATTTTCTGGAATATGAGTCAATAAAGATGCCTCTTCTAAATTAAGTAACAAAACATCTACCCTCTTAAGTGATGGTCCTAATTTTTCTATCCCCATTGCTATTTGAGAATTGCCTAAATTAATTGCGACTTTAATTTTATTCTTCTTAGCGAAATCAACAATTGCTTCAGTTGATTTACTGAGCTTGCCTGACAAAGGAGCGATATAAAACCACGATGGATTATTCATATCAGACCAATAAACATCTTCTATATCAAGCATTTCTGATGCCCCTCTGTAGGCTAATACGGTTCTTTCACTCTCAGAAGTATTCATTATCACCGAATTGTTTGTTGGTTTATCAACTCTTTGAATAAAGTCAGTGCCGATACCTGACTCTTTTAACAAATTAATAATTTCTTTCCCGGGAATATCATTTCCAACTGAACCACAATATGCTACATCTAGTCCCTGATTTAAAAAAGTAAAAGCAGTATTAACTCCTCCACCTCCAAAACTAAAATACATATCTTCAAGATCAATTTTAGATCCTAAATTAAATGCAATCGCAAATCCAGATGAAAAATCTTTTGATTTAATTACCAGACCACTAGGTATCTTCAAAAATATGTCCCATGTTGCTGACCCAAATGTTACTATCTCAGCCATATTATTTTCCTAATTCCATTATTGTTTTTATTACCGTATCAGCATTTAATGAAATGCTTTCAATTCCTTCTTCCACTAAAAACTTTGCAAATTCAGGATAGTCAGATGGTGCCTGGCCACATATTCCGCAATACTTATTTTTTTCTTTACAAACCTTAATTACTCTTCTAATTAATTTCTTTACTGCTTCATTGTTTTCGTTTCCAATGTGTGCAAGTCCACCATTATCTCTATCTAATCCTAATGTTAATTGAGTTAAATCATTTGAACCAATACTCATTCCATCAAAAATTTCTAAAAACTGCTCAGCTAAAATAACATTTGATGGTATTTCACACATGACATAAACTGGCATATCATCATTTAATCCAAATTTCCTAATCAAATCAACTACTTGTTTACCTTCTTCGATGGTCCTACAAAATGGAACCATTACACAAACATTTGTTAGTCCAAAAACTTCTCTTACTCTTTTGATTGCCCGACATTCCATTTCAAAAGCTGGTTGGAATGATTTGTCAATATATCTACAAGCCCCTCTAAAGCCAAGCATTGGGTTTGATTCTTCTCCTTCAAACAATCTTCCGCCAATCAAATTTCTGTACTCATTTGTCTTAAAGTCAGAAAATCTTACAATAACTTTTTTAGGATAAAAGGCAGCAGCTATTTGAGCAATTCCCTCTGCTAATTCATGGATAAAATATTCTTTTTTATCACTATATTCTCTCGTTAAATCATCAGCAATTTTCCTTTCTTCTTTTGTTAATTGGACATTATCATAATCAATTAAAGCCATTGGATGAATTCTTACTTTTTCAGCAATGATAAATTCTTCTCTTGCTAAACCAACACCATCGTTTGGTAAAAATGATGCTTTGAAAGCTGTATCAGGTGCACCAATATTTAAAGTAATCTTTGTATTAATCTGAGGCATTTCTTCTAAATTATATTCCTTAACACTAAAAGGAACATCTCCCTCAAGAACTCTACCAATTTGACCACTACTACAATCAACCGTTACTATATCCCCTGTTTTTAATTTTTTAGTAGCATCTTTTGTTCCTACTATTGCTGGAATACCCAACTCTCTAGAAATAATAGCAGAATGACAGGTCTTGCCTCCTTCATCAGTAATAACAGCACTAGACATTGTTAAAATCGCATTCCAATCAGGATCAGTCATTTTCGTAACTAATATCTCGCCCTTTTTGAAATCCCCCATTTTCTTAACATCAGTAATTACTCTCACAACACCCTTACTCACTTTGTCCCCAATACTAATTCCTGTAATAATTGGCTCGGCAACAGAATCAACAGTATATTCTTTATAGGTTCTTTTTTCTTTATCTTTTAATGAATGCACTGTTTCAGGTCTTGATTGAACAATAAATAATTCCCCTGTTTTACCATCTTTTGCCCATTCAATATCTTGTGGTGATTGATAATGTTCTTCAATAATACAACCCCACTTGGCAAGTGTTAACGCTTCTTCATCAGTAATTGCATATTTCTCTTTTTCTTCTTTTGTTGTATCTACTTCCTTTACTCCCCCGCTTTCTCTATAAATCATTTTTCTATTTTTTCTTCCCATTTCCTTATTAATGATCGCACCAGTTGGCTTGAAAATAAAAAACTTATCAGGAGTAATTCTTCCCTTTACTATCAACTCTCCGACTCCCCAAACTGAGTTAATTAAAACTACTTTATCAAAACCACTATCGGTATCTAAAGTAAACATAACGCCCGATGAACCAATATCACTTCTAACCATTTTTTGAATCACCGCAGAAAGATAAATTGATAATTGATCAAAGCCCTTATCTCTTCTGTAAGCAATTGCCCTATCCGTAAATAAAGAAGCGTAGCAACTTTTTACTGCTTCTAATACATTTTCACTTCCTTTAATATTCAAATATGACTCGTGTTGTCCTGCAAAAGATGCGTCTGGCAAGTCCTCCGCTGTTGCTGAAGACCTAACAGCTACATCTGTATCTTCCCCATACTCTTCGCAAAGTTTTTCATAGGCCTCAATAATTTCTCTCCTTAAATCATCTGGAAATTTACCCTTCATCGTTAATTTCCTACATAATTTTCCTGCTTTCTGAACATCTTCTAATTTATTCAAATCAACTTTAGCAAATATTTCTGCTATTTTTTTATCAATTCCATTGTAAGATAGAAAATACCTATAGGCATCAGCGGTAGTAGCAAAACCATTAGGAATATTTATTCCCTTTTGTGTTAGCTGTGTATACATTTCACCTAATGATGCATTCTTACCACCAACGATAGGAACATCTTTCTTTCTAATTTCCGAGAAAAACATTATATTTTTTGACATATTTTATTAAAAACCTAATCCTGAGAAAAGGCTAATTACACTAATTATTAAAAACAATAAAATGAAAAGGATATCTAAAATAAATATTACCACATTTCCTTTATTCATACAATTTTTTAATACTTTTTACTGCTCGCAAAACATCACTATAATTAGGAACATCTTTCAAATCACCGCTATGAAAACAACAAACTATTGGTTTAGAAGGATATTTCTTTCTCATTTCAATAACTATTTTAGCATTTCCATTATGGTCTGTCATTGTTTGTGGTGCAGAAATGACAATTAACCCTCCGATATTTTTCTGAGACAATAATGCCTCCATCGCAATTTGATATCTTTGAGGCATTGCGTCTCCAATTATATCTAAAGGATTGATTTTATTAGAAACACCTTTTAGTTCTTTTAACTTTGTTAATGTTTCTTTGTTAAGATGAGGCAAATCAATTCCATATTGAAAACAATAATCAGCGGCTAACACCCCGAGACCTCCCCCATTAGTTATAATACCAATTCCATCTTTAAGTTTAGGCAAATATGCCAATGCCTTTGAAGAATCAATTAGCTCCTCAATTGAATCAACCACGATTACTCCAACTTGCCTCATTGCTGAAACAAAAACATCGTAATTTCCAGCCAAAGTTCCTGTATGAGTTCCTGCGGCGACCGATCCAATTTGACTTCTTCCTGCTTTAATCAAAACAATTGGTTTTTTAATTTTCCTTGCCACGTCCATAAATCTTCTTCCATCTTTAATACCCTCTAAATAAACTGCTATAACTTTTGTTTCTTTGTCTTTGTCTAAGTATTCTAAAAAATCAACCAATTCTAAATCTGCTTCATTACCATACGAGACAATCTTAGAAAAACCAATTTTATCAATTACTGAATTAATAATTGCCCCTGATTGAGATAGAAATGCAACTGGACCTTTTTGCANNGGAGGAGTTATATAAGAAAAAGAAGCATTGATATCTTCTGAAATAATTCCTAAACAATTCGGACCAATCATTTTTATATTATTTTCTCTTAAAATATCTCTAATTTCTTCTTCTTCTTTTTGATTGCCAACCTCTCTAAATCCTCCTGATATAATAATAACCCCTTTAACTCTTTTAGAAATACAATCAAGAACTACATTTTTTACAATCTTAGCAGGAACAGCAATAATTGCTAAATCAATGCTTTCCTCAACATCATTTATTTTATTATAACAATCAATCCCTAAAACACTTTTGCGATTAGGATTAATAAAAAACACTTTTTTATTACTCTTTAATAAGTTTTGAGATATCCCCAAACCAACTGTGTTTTTTTCTTCACTAGCTCCTATTAAAGCAACAGAATTAGGATTAAATATATTTTTCATACAATTATTCTAAAATCAGCAACTAATGCTTTTGATTCGTTAACAATTACAGGATTAAAATCAATTGATTTAATTTGCTCTTCTTTTAAGGAAAGATTGGATACATTTACTAAAATATCTACCAAACTATTAATGTTAGCTTTTTTATTTCCTCTTGCGCCATCAAGTATTTTAAATCCTTTTATTTCTTTTATCATTTCTAATGCTTCATTTTTATTAATTGGGGCAACACGCAAAGAAACATCTTTAAGAATTTCAATAAATATACCACCTAAGCCAAACATTATTGTAGGACCAAACTGGTCATCCCTATTCATTCCAATCGCGACCTCATTTCCATAAAACATTTCTTGAACTAATATGCCTTCAATAATTTTTCCCTCAACATTTTTCATAATTTCTTCCCAAGCATTATCAAAGTCATCTTCCTTTATATTAACTTTAACTCCTCCAATTTCTGATTTATGAAAAACTTTTTGTCCATGCACTTTTAGGACAACAGGAAAACCAATCTTTTGAGCAAATAAAAAGGCCTTATCTTTAGAGTTGAAAATTTCTGTCTTACAAAAAGGTATTTTGTATTTAGACAAAATTCTTTCTGTTTCTCGAAAACTTAAAATATTCATAATATAATTCTACCTCAAAAAAAGAATAATAACAAATAATTATTGTAATTGCATTTCACAGCAAACTTTTGTTGAATAGGCATTACAATCTCCAACGTGAAGATTGGTATCTCCAGGAGAAATCGATGCTATACAAAAATAGTCAGCCCCTAAAGTTGAACAACTGCTAGCATAGTTACAAGTAATTGTCCTCAAAGTTGCTGATATTGTTATATCATTAGAATAATATGATTGAGTATTTTTTTCTACATGTGCATTTGTTACACCACTCAATCTCAATACTGTAGTAGATGGATCATTAGTTAAACCACTTCCCTCACAACAAACCTTAGAAGTATAATTTGACTGAGAGGTCAATTCTGCGTGTCCCCCTTGAGTATTATACATATTGAAAAGAACAACGGCTGAAACAGATGGATCTGTACTATTTTCTTCAGAAACACTACATTCTTCTGTTTGAGAAATTACACTACAAGCAAAAAATTTAGATCTATAAAAAGCTAGACATGATGCGGTTGAACCACCATTTTGACCATAACAATTCCATGACCATGCTGAATTGGTCTCACTAAAATTAATCAATGATGGTGTTCCCGAAGTACAAAATCCACTATCTGGCTCAGACAAAAATGTTTGCATATTAGATATTCCACAAGCCCCACCAACAGGAAATACTGTTACTATATCATTTGTTGAACATACATATTCATAAAGGGAACCGTCAGACAAGACCGCAGAAACAGAACAATCTGTTCCATCTTCAGACAAATAAGAATATGTTGTTTTGGGATCTGGCACAGGCAAAGATCCAATGTAAGGAGATAATGCTGATGAAAATTGTGGAGGACAATTTTCTCCAATATTACAATTAGCTATCGGAACACTATTATAGTTTTCACTCTTATAAGTAATAATCGCATTTTTAATTATCTCTATGTCTGATTTTCTTTTAACATCGTCTCCTACATCATCAGTTCCTCTCATTTGAGCTATTATAAAGCCAGCCAATATGCCTATTATCACGATAGTTGTAATTATCTCCAATAAAGTAAATCCTTTTTTATTCATAACTAAGTATATTTTACTACCATATTTTGTATTGTCAACTAAAAACTTGAGCCAGAGGTGAGAATCGAACTCACAATCTCCTCTTTACGAAAGAATTGCTTTACCATTAAGCTACTCTGGCATAATTTCTTTCAACCAATTAATAACTCTTTCAAAAAAATTATAACTCTTTTCTTCTTCTAATTCAATTTCATCAACTTCTTTTTTAATAATATATATTGTCTCACCAGGTTTTTGCATCCCCAAATCCTCCCGAGCTATCCTTTCTAAAAATTCATCACTATATGTTTCCCCTAAGGTATAATTAAGGATGTCATTTTCTTTTTTTAACTCATTTAATTCTTCATTTAATATATTTAATTCTTTTTCAGTTGCCATTCTTTTTTGAAATATATTAAAACAAGAAATGATTAAAAGAACTATCAAGAAAGATATTAGTAAAAAAATAAGGATATCTTTTATTTTTTTAAAATTGAATTTTTTTCTTTTTTTTGCTACCATGATGCGTATGAATAAGGACTCTAAAAAATTTAGAATATTTTGGGTGATTATTGTGGTTCTAATTGTTATTTCAATGGTGGTATCCCTAATAGGACCAGCAATATTTTAATTTCCAAAAACTTTCAAAAATACTTCAGTAGGAATTTTTAATTTTCCCCTGTTTTTCATTTCTTTTTTTCCTTTTTTTTGTTTTTCTAAAAGTTTTCTTTTCCGTGTATAATCACCACCATATAGCGGTGCTAAAACATCTTTTCTTCGTGCGCTTATTGTTTCTCTTGCTATAATCTTGCCTCCAACTTTTGCTTGTAAGGCAACGGCAAACATTTGTGGGGGTAAAAATTCTTTCAATTTAGTAACTATCTTTTTTCCTTCAGTCGCCGCTTTTGCCTTAGGAATAATTCTTGAAAATGCCTCTTCTTCTCTACCAGCAATCATTATTTCTAATTTAACTAATTCGGCTTTTTTATAGCCTATTTCAACATATGTCATTGAGGCATACCCCTGAGTAACATTTAAGAGATTATCATAAAAACCACCAATAATTTCTCTTAAAGGAACTTCATAAACAATTAAATACCTATCTTTTCCAAATGGACGCGAATCAATATGATTTCCATCAATTCCACCCAATAATTCAAAAACTCTACCAAGATATGCATCTCCAATAATCAAAGTTAGCTCTGTCCATGGCTCATAGTGTTCTTTGAAATCATCAGACCAGTTATTAGGATTATATATCATCACTTCGCGACCTTTTCCATCTATTGCTTTGTAACATACTTGAGGAGCTCCAATAACAAGATCTAAACCAAACTCTCTTTTTAACCTCTCCATTGTTATCTCTGTATGCAGTGTTCCTAAAAAACCACATAGAAATCCTCTACCAAAGGCCTGGAAGTTTTGATTTTGATAAAATAATGCTGAATCATTTAATTTTAATTTAGCCAAAGCAACCGCAAGCGTTTCAAAATCATTTTGTTCTTGAGGATATATTGAAACAAATACTTTTGGTTCCGGTTCTTTGTATCCATGTAATGGCTCTAAATCATTCGATGATGCAATTGTATCTCCAATCTTAATTTTCTCGGGCTCTTTAATTCCTGTAGCAATAAATCCAATTTCTCCTGCTTTTAATTCTTCGATTGGTGACATATCTGGCTTAAATATACCTAACTCTTTCACAATACCAACTGACTTTGCATTTAATAGATAAATTTTATCATTTTTCCTGATATGACCTTCACTAACCCGAACATATGAAACAACCCCTAAAAAAGAATCATATTGAGAATCAAATATTAATGCCCTAAATGGCTTGTCTTCCAATACTTCTGGCGCTTTTACTTTTTCAATAATTTTATCTAATAATATGTCTACATTCTCTCCTGTCTTTGCTGAAATTGACATTACTTCATCAGGAGAAATCTCTAAGAAATCAGCAATTTCCTTTTTAACTTCATCAGTCCTTGCTATTGGTGAATCAATCTTATTCACTACAGGAATAATTGTAAGTCCTTCTTTTTTAGCTAACTCCAAATTAGTAATTGTCTGCGCTTGAATACCTTTTGTCGCATCAACTAATAATACTGCTCCTTCAACAGCGGCTAAACTTCTTGAGACCTCGTAATTAAAATCAATGTGTCCAGGGGTGTCTATCAAATTAAGCATTATCCCTTTGTAAATCATTCTAACCGGAGTCATTTTAATCGTAATCCCCTTCTCCCTCTCTAAGTCCATTCCGTCTAAATATTGTTCTTTCATTTTATTCTTATCAACTGTTTTTGTAATTTCCAAAAATCTATCGGCTAAGGTCGACTTTCCGTGATCAATATGACTAATAATAACAAAATTTCTAATTTCCATTTCTTCTAATTAATCTTTTGATTGCATTAATTTCTGGCATTTTTAATATTATAGTCAATATGGCATAAAATGCGAAAGAAGCAAGAGAAACAATGATAAATTGAACAAGTGATGACGCGTCAATTATTGATAATAAATAAAAAGCAAATGCTCCCATTAATATTGATGAACAAAACACCTTAGCAAAAGTTAAATATATTTCCTTGTATTTTAGTTCTTTAATTTTTTTCTTAAAGAAGTAAAATAGCAATAAAAATTCAATTAGTAATCCTAAATTAAAAGCAAAAACAAGTCCCAATACAGAAAAATTAACAGTTCCATTTAGTCCCAATATGTTTTTCATTACATCAGTAAACATACCATCTCCTGAAAAGACACTAACAAAAAAGAAAGACAAAAATACATTCAAGATAACAAAGAAAATTGCAATAACTGTTGGAGTAATAGTATCTTTTAAGCTGAAAAATCCCCTTAAAAGAATTGGCGCTAAGCATTGCGCAAAAGTACTAATACAGAATAATCCTAAGGCAGCAGCGGTAATTTCTGCGGCGACCACACTAAAACTTCCCGTCTTTAAAATAATATCAACAATTTCATTTCTTAAAACAAATATCAATATCCCTATAGGAAAAGAAATATACAAAACTTCATTAAATAATTTCACAAATCGATTACAAAATTCGTTAACCTGACCCTCGGCCCAAAGTTTTGATAACAACGGAAAAATAGCCGTTGCAAAAGAAACCCCGATAATTCCTATCGGTAAATATCTTAAATTATTAGAAAGATTAAAAACTGAAATAGCGCCCACTCCAATTCCTGAGGCAATAAAAGTTATTACTATAAAATTAATTTGCGATGAAGATGAAGCAATTATTCTTGGAATAATTAAAGTAACAAATTCTTTTAGTTTAGAATCTCTAAAATTAATAATCGGCTTATACCTATAGCCCAATTTAATTGCAGGAGGAATCTGTATCAGTAAATGTAAAAATGCTCCAAAAACAACACCAACACCAACTCCAAATATTCCCCAATGAGGAGCAAGAAAAATAATCCCGAAAATAATTCCAAGATTATACAAAATTGGAGCTAAAGAATATGAAACAAAACGATTAAAGTAATTTAGAATAGTTGAGAAAATTGATGACAATCCAAAAAACAAAACACTCATAAATATTAATCTTGTAAGCTCTATTGTTTTTTGAACTGCACTTTCATCAAAACCACTAACCATTTTGTCAACTAATTCAGGAGAAAACACAAAAAATAGTATTCCCACTACAACAAATACTACTAAGAATATATTGATTAAGTTGTTAATAAAATTCCAACTCTTCTCTTTGTTTTTATTATAAATATCAGAAAACAAAGGAAGCAAAGACACAAGGACCCCCCCGGCAAAAATAATGCCATAAATTAAATCCGGTATTCTAAAGGCGGCAAAATAAATATCTAGATCAATTGACGCACCAAAAGACCCCGCTAACAATCTGTCTCTCAAAACTCCCAACAATTTACTAAGTGAAACTGCTATCGCTAAAATACTAACCGCGCCTCCAATGGTTTTTTGTTTTGAATTCAAAAACATATGTTAATGATAGCTTAAAATATAAAGAAATTAAAGTATGGACTATATTAATATATTGTTTTACAATAAAGATGCCTTAACAAGTTGAGTAATCGCCTCGTAAGAGGAGGAAAGTCCGAACTTCCATTAAAGGGTAGCGGGTAATTCCCGTCATTCGTGAGAAAGAGGTGCGAACAGAGACGCTTTATTCCGAAAGGAGTAGAGTACCCTTCGGGGTAAGCTCTAAAGGAAACTTTAGAGGTGAAACGGCTAAATCCTTACCTGGAAGCAAGAACAAACTCTCGCAAGAGAGAAAAGTAGTTCGCTTGAGCTAAGAAGTAATTCTTATGCCAGATAGATGATTACATAAAACAGAATTCGGCTTACGGACTTGTTAAGGCACAAAAAAACCACCCGAAGGTGGTTTTTCTGTTTAGTATCGAACTGACTTAATTCTCTTTTGGAAATTAAAGAATATTTTTTCTTGACCAACCGAGAAATAAGACCCAGTTTCTCCCAGGCTAATTTCTAATATTCTATCTTCCTCAGGTTCTTCACTAGTAATATTATTTACATTATAACCAATTAATTTTGATCCTTGAGTAAAATATATATTATTATTTTTATCAGCAATCAAATAATTAACATGGCTTATACTTATCGTACTAGCCGATCTTTTTCCCCACAAAATATCTCCCGTAGACAAATCAATTCCATAAAGGTAAAAAACCATCCACCAACTATCTTTTGGTGATTTATTCTGCCAAATATAAAATTGATTTTCTCCAATAGCAAGAGGCAAAGAATAATCAATCTTGGACCAAATTACTTCTTCCATATTGGGAGACAATAATGTTGTTGATCTATGACTATTTCCCTCTTTATCATAGTAATGATCTACCATATTAATTAAAACTCTATCTCCAGAAACTATATTAATTCCTGAAATTGACAAAGTTTTATTTCTTTCTCCTTTATAATCTTCATGATAATCTACTTCTATCGCCTTCTCACTAATTTTCCCTTGGTTAAAATTAGCTTTATAAATAACATTTTTGCTAGCAAAGTATATATTATCATTGCTATCAATAGCCATTAAATTTTCAGCCTGGTCGCTAAGATTATAGATATTCTTTATATCCATACTACTAAAATTGTCCTCTATGCCATAAACTTTATTTTCGCTATTTATAAAATATATTCTTTCTTGAGAATCAATGGTGAAAGTATTTGAAAGAATGCCCTCAAAAGATTCTTTGATTCTTAATTCTCCCCATGGACTTAGCGCTCCTATACCACTATCATCACTAAAATAAATAGTTCCGTCTTTTCCTAAGAAAATAAGATAACAAAAACCTTTGCAGTTATAATTCCACAAAATAATATCATCTTTCATTGCCATTATTTTTCTAGAACCAGACATTGAAACGGCAGTATATAATATTTCTCCATCGCCAATTAGAGAATTAGAACTTAACTGAGAGGTATAATAATCTTGTTCTATTAAAGTATTGAGTGATTCTGCTGAAATCTCTCCAGATAAAGAAGGGATATCAAAAATATTATTCTTTTGACGGTTTCCATAAATTAATGGTTTTGTGTGATTAGATGCCTCTGTTTTGCACGAAATCGTTGGTGATATTTCTGATTCATTACCATCAATATCAATTGCTTTAATTGAAAAATAATGATCTCTATCATAATAAAGGTTTTCTATTGTAGCACTATTAATATCTTCTTCACTGACAATCTCTACCCCTTCTAATAATTTAAAGTCAGCACCATCGATAGAAAAATATATTTCATAATCTATTTCTTCACTTAAGGAATCTGCATCAAAAGGCGTCTTCCATGATAGCGTTACACTATTTTTAAATGATTCTACTTGAATATCCTCTATTTTCTCTGGAGATTGTTTACAATATTCTCCAGGACTTGGTTTTTGCATCTCAAAATCATTAAAATTATTATCAGTATCAATATATCTTCCATTTTTCCATTTTCTTCCTAGCGACATCCCCTGACTGCCCAAGATTGCAACTTCACCCTCTCTCACAGGCAAAGAATTATCACCCCAAGCAACAGCATCAATCTTGAAAGATTTTGCCATATTTATCTTTTCTTCTTCCAATAATTCTTCATCATTAATAATTGGATTAAAATCAAAAAGAGAAAAAGATCCCTTTGAATTATTAATAATCGACGAGGAATAAGGATCTCCCTTTTCACTTCTAATAATCATATCCCCTTCAATATCACCATGTATCACAATAAGATAATATTCTCCCGGAGATATGGATCCTTCTAATTTCCAATTATAGTATGGATTATTCCAATTATATTTAGGGGTCCCATCACTATTAAAAGTTGGCGCAAAATAAGATAAATAAAAACAATTGTCCTCATCGCTACAAAGCTCTATTTGTTCTTGGCTTTGATTATATAGCTCTACATATTCTAAATTATTCTCTCCATTAACCTGTATCTCAGAAATAACAAGATAATCATTATTATTTTCAATAATTATTTCTTCTTCCTCTTCTATTTCTTCATCATCCTCTATTTCTTCATCATCCTCTATTTCTTCATCATCATCTATTTCTTCTTCTACTTCAATTTTAGTGCTATTCTCTGATTTTGGAGTTCCATTAACCGTTGATGATGTGTACCAAGACAGATCACTATGCCTTTCCATTGTTTTTCTTTCAGCACTATTCCCTGCGGGCCAGTCTAAATTAGCTATAACTTCATCAATCAATTGACATTCATCATTAAAAAGCATTAATAAGTCATCACTATTACCAAGAGCTCCCGTGTATATTCTATCGGCAATCACATCAGGAACACTATCATCACTAGTTCTTTCTAACAAATAAAGTTGATTAGGCTGTATTGATTCATCCTCATCAAAGACAATTTTTATTCTATTGTCTCTACTTAGCAATTGCCAACCACCCAATAAAACTTCTTCATCTGATATGTTTTTCAACTCTATCCACTCTTTAGTTGCTCCAATAGTTGTTCCCATCCAAGCAACCTCATTAATAATGATACCACTATGACTAGGCGTACCTATTTGAGGACAATAAGAAACTGTTCCTGGTGGTGGAGGAGAAGAAACATATATTACAGTTGTTGTATTTTGATTATTATCATTACTAACCAATGTTGGTTGACTATTTTCTGCTTTAGGACTTCCATTAACACTAAATGAAGTATGCCAAGTCAAGTCAGCACCCCTTTCCATTGTTTTCCTTTCGGTGCTATTTCCTGAGGGCCAACTTGGATTAGCTACTACTTCATCAACCAATTGACATGAAGAATTAAATAGTCGCAATGATTCATCACTATTTGCTAAGGTTCCAGTATATATTTTATCGGCAACCACATCAGGAACACTATCATCACTAGTTCTTTCTAATAAATAAATCTGACCAGGAGCTAAAATATCATTTTCATCAAAAATAACCTTAATTTGATTATCTTTATCCAATAATTGCCACCCCTTCATATTTATTGGCATAGTAGATCTATTTTTCAACTCTATCCACTCTTTAGTTGCTCCAACAGTTGTTCCCATCCAAGCGACTTCATTAATAATGATACCACTATAATTAGGTGTACCTACTTGGGGACAATAAGTAATCACTATTTCTTCTTCTTCTTTAGTTTCTTCGATTACCTTAACTTCTTCTTTTTCTACTTTTTCTTCTTTTTCTACTTTTTCTTCAGCTACTTTAACCTCTTCTTCTTTTATTTTAACCTCCTCTTTTTGTTCTACCTTAATACTATTTTCTCTTTTGGGAGTTCCTAGAATATTATAATAAGATTCTCCGCTATATGTCTGCCACTCTAAATTTCTTGTTCTTTCCATAGTTCTTCTCTCAGTACTATTACCTGCGGGCCAACTTGGGTTTGCAAAAACATAGTCCTCTAATCCACAATTACTATTAAAGAGATAGAGTTCATCATCGGTATTCCCTAATGTCCCTTTGTATATTAAATCAGCATTAATAAAAGGAACCGTATTATCACTAGTTCTTTCAAGTAAAAGGAAATCGCCACTTTTTAATAATAAATTATCAAAAGTAATATCAATTTGATTTGTTTTATCAACCAGTGACCAGCCTTTCATATTTATATCTCTCGAAGAGATGTTTTTTAACTCTATCCATTCGTCACTAGCATTATTATGGGTTCCCATCCAAGCAACCTCATTGATAATAATATTATGCAAAGGAATACCTAAATTATTTCTTGAACAAGGAGTAGGAATAACATTTGACTCTCCGGACATTGAAACAAGTTCATTATTTATTGCTTCCTTATCTTCTCTGTCGTCAGTAATAACTTCTACAAATTCAGTACTCCCTCCAAAAAAATCAAAGATACTTCCTACTTCCTTTAATTTTTCTTGGATTGGATTGATAATATATTTTTCTACTAGTGTGGGAGGTTTTAATTTAAAGTCAGGAACATTATTAGAAAAAATCAAATCTATCCTTGGATGATAATTCCATCCATATTCACCTAATTCACTTTTATTAATTTCTCCTGATATTTCAACTATAAAAGGAGGTATCTTTTCTCCAGGACTTAACTCGTTATAAAAACCTGCTGTTAATCCATATCCATTATAACTATTAGGAGGAATAATTGGCTTAGGAGAATATATTCTTGTAACTAATTTACCACCACTATTACTAGCAGGAGTATATAGCATAATATATTGAATTACTGAATCGTTGTTTCCATAAGGTGTTTTGAAATCAACATCAATTGCGCCATAGAAAACCTTAACTTTTTCCCTACTAAAATAATCATTAAGATAAGAAACAGCAAAATTAACGCTTTCTTTTTCAACTTTTTTGATTATACTTCCAACATCACCCGAAGCTATTATTTTAGATATATCAATTGTTTGGGCAATCAAACTAAAAGAAACATCAACGGGCAAATCATAAAGAGTGTATTCCATAAAGTCAGACCGCATAATTTCTTTCAATAAAGATAGTGTTGTTACATTCAAATTGCTATCACTACTAGTTTCTCTATTCATCCATTCATCATAAATAACGCTTGGAAAACTTTTAATTATTTTTTTGGACTCCCAGGTTGAAATTAGTTGATAATCAATATCAGCCGAAAATATTGTTTGAGGTGTAGCACAAAAAAGGACTAACAGGACTGTTAGAACTACACCTCTTATTAAATTGTTATATTTCATTTTCTAATAGAAATTGTTTTTAAGAAATTATTAAAGTGATTTTCGCACTCTTCTTGATCTTCTCCAAAAAGATTTGATTGAAAGTGATAGACCGTGTCATTAAAAGGAATCCAAACCATTTCAACTTTTCCTGGATTGTTTTCCTCATTAACTATAGTTTCTTTTAGTGCTTTGATTCCATCAATTTCGATAACCTCTCGATTATCACCTAATAATTTTGGATCTTCTATATAAACCTTGCTACTAGTATAGAAAGCATCTTCACTACTTCCCTCTTTTTCAAAACTTACAGAAACACCAATCCAACATCCCTTCTTAGGAATAGAAGCAGAAATCATTCTATCATTAAAAGGAATAAAGTCCTTTGTCCTCATTGAGAAAGCGGCTAAATAATCACTAACAACTTCCCAATCCTCAGGAACGATAAAATTTACTCCTGCCATATCATTTTCAACAAAAGAAGTATTTCCAAAATTAGTAACAACAAAACTTGAAAATGGCGCACCATTTGGCACAAACTCATCTTCTTTGTTTACTATCAAAAAAATAATAATTGATAATGCCAAAACTAAAAAAGCCATTAATATATAAATGTTTTTCTTTTTCATATTTTTAATTGTTAAACTTAATTACGATAGAGAACTATAAGGAACTAATCTTAATAAAAATCCCCTTCATAGGGGAAATTATTATCTAACTATTAACCAATAATTTTTGCCAACTCGACCATTCTTAATGAATATGCCCATTCATTATCATACCATGCAAGAACTTTAATTAACTTTCCATCTGTCTTGGTGTATTCGCTATCAAGGATTGAAGAAAATGGGTTTCCAATAAAGTCAGAAGAAACAAGTGGATTATCTTCAACAAAGAATATCCCTTTCATCCTACCTTTGTCTGAGTATTTTCTCATTGCTTCGTTTACCTCCTCTACGGTAACTTCTTTCTTTAATTCACAAGTCAGATCAACCAATGAAACAACTGGCGTTGGAACTCGGACTGCAATTCCATCCATTTTTCCTTTAACTGAGGGAATAACTTTGCCAATTGCACTCGCTGCTCCGGTTGTTGTTGGAATAATATTTTCTGCCGCTGACCTTGCTCTTCTTAAATCATTGTGTGGTAAGTCAAGAATATTTTGATCGTTTGTATATGAGTGAATTGTTGTCATAAAGCCCTTTTCAATTCCAAATTCATTTTCAAGTATTTTAACAATCGGCGCTAAGCAATTAGTTGTACAAGATCCCATATCAATGATCTCTTCTCCTTTGTATTCATTATCGTTTATTCCAAGTATATAGGAAGGAATATTGTCACCTTTTGCTGGAGCTGATATTATCACTTTTTTTGCTCCTGCTTTAATGTGTTTACTTGCTCCTAACTCGTCTCTAAATACTCCGGTGCACTCTAAGACAACGTCAACATCTAGTTTGCCCCAAGGCAACTCTTCGGGATCTTTTTTAGCAAAAACTCTAATTTCTTTACCATTAACAATAATACTATCCTCTTTTGCTTCAACTGTTCCATCAAAAATACCATATGCAGAATCATACTTAAACAAGTGTGCAAGTGTCTTTGTGTCAGTTAAATCATTGATGGCTACAAAATCAACATCCAAATTATTCTTAATTGCTGACTTAAGTGTACACCTGCCTATTCTTCCAAAACCATTGATTGCTATTTTCATATTAATTTTCTATTTTTAATATTTTACAAATCTTTTCTCTATCAAAACCAACTATGAACTCTCCATCAATATCTAAAACAGGAACTGTTGTTTGTTGTGTTGCGTTAATCATTTCTTCCATCGCAACTTCATTTTTAGTAACGTCTATTTCTTCTACTTCTATTCCTTTTTCCTCTAAAAACCTTTTTAATGAGAAGCAATATGGACAAATTGGTGTTGTAAATAATCTTATTCTAGGCATATTTTATTATATTATTATCTTATCTTCTATTCTACACAATCTGTTGTATTTTGCCAACCTCTCTCCCCTTACAGGCGCTCCTGATTTAATATAGTCAGCACCAAGACCAACGGCAAGATCAGAAATAAAGCTGTCTGTTGTTTCTCCTGACCGATGAGAAACAATTGTTTTCCAACCATAGCTTTTAGATAGATTAGATGCTTCTATTATTTCACTAACTGTCCCGATTTGATTTATTTTCAAAATTACTGCATTGCAAGCTCCCTCAATTTCTGCTTTTTTAATTAATTGAGGGTTACTTACCGTTAAATCGTCTCCAATTACCATAATCTTTTTACCTAACCTATTATTAATTTTCTTAAACCCATCCCAATCATTTTCAGCAAATGGATCTTCAATTCCAATAATAGGATAGCTTTCTATCAAATCAGAATAATATTTTAATAAATCCGACGATGAGTAAAATCCTGACTTAAAACGATAGAAACCACCTCTTTTTCCCTCTACTTCACCATAGAATTCTGTTGCCGCCACATCCAAAATAATCTTAACTTGATTAGTATAATCAGCTCCATCAATTGCCTTCATAATTAGTCCAAGAGCAATTTCTGGCAAGGTAATCATAGGAGCAAAACCGCCCTCATCACCAGAACCCAGTGAAACATCAGGATAATTATCTTTTAATACTTTCCTTAGTTGATAATATATCTCTGAACCCATCCTTAAGTTTTCTCTAAAAGAATTGCTTTGAGGAACTATCATAAACTCTTGAAAATCAAGACCATTATCACTATGAGCGCCGCCATTAATGATATTGAAACAAGGAAAAGGAGCACTAATTTCATTCTTAGACAATTCAGCAATATGTTCATACAAAGGCAACCTTTTGGCACAAGCACCGGCTTTACAAACTGCCATTGATACACCGACTATGGCATTAGCTCCTAAATTATACTTACCTTCAGTTCCATCTAATTCAATCATTATTTCATCAATTTTTGATTGACAAGTGCAATCCTCACCAACAATTTTAGGGCCAATTATTTCATTTACATTTTTAACTGCTTTTAATACCCCTTTACCCCCAAACCTGTGTCCACCATCTCTCAACTCAAACGCTTCATTGCCCCCTGTTGAAGCCCCTGATGGAACTCCAGAAGTAAATACTCCATTATCTGTAAGACAATCAACTTCAAGGGTTGGATTTCCTCTTGAATCAAGTATCTCCCTTGCTTTTATTGCTTTAATTATCATATATATTTATACCCATGAATTACTGCCGTTGCTCCTTGCCCACAAGCAACAACAATTTGTTTAACCTTACCGCAATTAACATCACCAACCGCAAATAATCCCTTTGTCTTTGTTTCAAATGTTTCAAAATTAACTATTATTTCTTTTTTCTCATTTAACTCAACTAAATCACCTGGAAAAGAGGTTTCTGGAACATATCCTGCTTGTATAAAAACGCCTTTTACATCAAGTGTTTTTTCTTTGCCTGATAATTCAAAAACAATTTGATTAACAAAATTATCTCCCTTTATTTCTTTTAATCGAGCAGAAGTAATTACCTCTATCCCACTCGCTTTTTTTTGATTGTCTATTGAGGCCTTAACAGATTCTTCCTGTTCTAAGATATAAATCTTGCTGGCATAGTTTTTCATAAATATGGCTGTTTCAAAACCAGCATCTCCGCCACCAATTATTGCTACTTCTTTATTCTTGAATAAAGGACCATCACAAGTTGAGCAATAACTAACTCCCCGACCTAAATAATTTACTTCTCCTAAAACGTTGAGTCGTCTTGGCTCAGCTCCGGTAGCGATAATGACAACTTTTGATTGGAAAACTTTATCTCCTTCTGTTTTTAAGAAAAAAATATCATTTTCTTTTTTAACCTCAATAACTTTTTCTCTAACAACATCAACATTCTTAACTTGATTTTCCATTTTTGATATTAAATCAAAACCAGTTATTTTTTCAAAACCGGGATAATTTTCAATTTCTACTGCTTTTTGAGCCATCTGCCCACCGAAGTCCTTTGAGATTATTAATGTTTTTAATTTTTGTCTGGCAGAATAAATCGCTGAAGTCATTCCAGCGGGTCCGGCTCCTACAATGACTAAATCGTACATCATTATATTTTTGTATTTTTAATAAATTCCCTTATCTGAGGTCCGTATTGCGGATGATCTAATATTAATGTTAAAAATGATTTGAACCACAACGTTTTATCTCCACATTCTAACCAATCACCCTTAACTTCATAGCCATAGACCGCTTTGCCCTCTGACGCCATTTCACCCAAAACAGTAGTAACTGATATATCTTTTTCCCTTAATTCTTTGTGCTTCTCCATATATTCAAAAACATCGGGCGTAAGAATCATTCTTCCCATAATTGCTAAATCAGATGGTGGGTTATCTTTTGGTCTTTGAGATACTCCCTTTATTTTATAAAAACCATTTGCTATTTTTTCAACATTAACTACTCCATAACTAGATAATTTATCCGCGGGAAGCTTTTTTAACCCTAAAACTGGACTCTGACAGGTTTCAAAAACTTCTTTTAATTGTTGAAATCCTGGATCCCCTTTTGAACGAATAATGTCATCGCAGAAAAACACTCCTACAGCATCTTTGCCAGCAAAATCCCTAGATTCATATATTGCATCTGCATCACCTTTTGCTGATTTCTGGATAACAGAAGAAAAACTAACTTCTTTAATCATGTGCTCTATTTTTCTTAACTCTTCTAGTTCTTGCCTCCTGTCTTTTTCTATCAACCTTTTTTCTAATTCTTCATCGCTTTTGAAGTAATCTAAAACATCTTTTTGATTTTTTCTTACCACAAATTGAATCTCTTTAACCCCTGACCGACAGGCCTCTTCAACCGTATAATTAACTAATGGCTTATCCACTAAAGGCAAAAGCTCCTTACTTATCACTTTTGATAAAGGTAAGAATCTTGTTGCTAAACCGGCTATTGGAAATATTGCTTTTTCTACTTTCATTTTTTTTGTTTTCTTAAAAATGTTGGTATCTCATAAATACTCTCTTCTTCGTCTTCTTTTTCTTTCTTTTTTTCTTCTTCTTCTTGAATCCCTGTCCTTTGAGATTCAAGTCTTAACCTACGATAAGCTGCCATAAGGTGTCTAGGGAGAGCCTTAATCATCCTACCATTGACATCGCCCTCAATGGTAATTTCAGGTCTTCCCTTTTTAAAAATTATAGTTATCTTCCCATCTCTTTCTAATCTAGACATTTAGCCCACACCCCCCTCTTTTTACATTCCTCCTTTAGCTGGCGTTTGGATTCTACCCACACAGGGTTGATATCTAAATGCTCAAAGAATTGAGGTTTGAATAAAATTGGATTAGCCTTGGCAATTTGGAGGGTGGCGGAGGAACCACACTCACACTTGACTTGATGTCTGGACTCTATCTTCCGGAGTTCTTCAAACCTCTTGCCACAGCTATTACAACTGTATTGGTATATTGGCACCTCCTTGACCTCCCATCATTTGTATATACTCATTGATTGGAATGGCATTTTCTGGGTTTCCTCCAACACCTTCCGGGTCTGGGAAAAAGTTACCTGGGTTAATTCCTTCATAGCTTTCAAGCACATGTGTGATTAGCTGTTGCAAACCCTTTTGATTCCCAATACGTGCGAAGATAGGTCCAAGGGCTCCAAAGAGTTCCAAAGCATCCGCCTTTCGACTTTCTTTAGTCACAGGAAGGGAAGATTCCGGGTCAACTCGAAGTTCGTAATCCCCCGCTATTTGTGGCCCTGTGAAGGAAACCCAATGTCTCCCACCCTCAGGTCCGAGAACCTGCAACACGTGTCTATCTGTCCAGTTCTGGAAGATAAACTTATTCATTCTAGCCACACATTGTGCAAACAAGTCTGCAGTCACATCTCGTCTTTCATCGACTCTGATGGATGCAGCTTGTTGCACAATGGAAGCTTCTGTTGCTGTCCTTCGGGTGGAGTCGTCAAACTCTCCCATTTGATTTCTGGAGAATCCTACAGTTTCCCTTATATCTTGCCTGACTTCTCTGGAAGCCATTATAAGGTCTGGCGGGATATGAGGAGAAAGGATATGGGCTACTGACCTAGGGTCTCCATTAACAGGAATGATTCGGCCTATTTCGCCAGACTCTAGTTTATCAAAATCCTCTTGTGAGATGGCTCCCTTATCCACAAGCATTTT
>DDMA01000016.1 GCA_002340425.1 Patescibacteria group bacterium UBA2558
ATATCTTATTGGAGCCGTGCCCTTTATTTGTCTTTAGAAGAAAACCCAGATAATTATGAGATGATTTTTGCTAATCTTAAATCTTCATTGGGCAAAAAAATAATCTATCTACCGGCAATTATTAAAAAAGCAGAAATGATATATAATAAGGAAAAGAAGGCAAAGCTATATCTCTCTCATGATTTTGATAAAGAAGATATTATTAAAAAGATAAAAGAAAAATTTAAAGGAATTGATAAAATTGAAGACCAGATAGACAGAGATCTTT
This sequence comes from Patescibacteria group bacterium UBA2558, assembly GCA_002340425.1. GTDB lineage: Bacteria > Patescibacteriota > Minisyncoccia > Minisyncoccales > Minisyncoccaceae > UBA2558. Next base: position 269 of record DDMA01000016.1, read on the forward strand.
TAGCAGGATTTCGCTTAAAGACAAAAGATATTTTAGTTAAGGCATCTCTTAAAGATACTTTAATTAAATTAAAAAATAAAATATATGGATATAATTGAACAATTTAAAAGACAACTTGAAGGAATCCAAATCTCGCCAGAAATTGAAGAGGTAGGAGAAGTTGTTGAAATAAAAGACGGGGTTGCTAAAATATCCGGCTTAAGAGGGGTTGAAAATTTTGAAATAATTCAGTTTGATGGATCAGGAGTTCAGGGTCTTGTTTTGAACCTTGAAGAGTATGAAGTCGGAGCAATTATTTTAGGTAGTGATAAGGAAATAAAAGAAGGAACAATAGTAAAAAGAACAAAAAAGGTTTTCTCCGTGCCGGTGGGTGAGAATCTTTTAGGCCGCGTTGTTGACCCTTTAGGAAGACCATTAGATGGTAAGGGGGAAATTAAAACAGACCAGTTTTTCCCACTAGAAAGAAAGGGACCTTCTGTTATTGAAAGACAGCCAGTGACAAAACCAATGCATACAGGAATTAAAATGATTGACTCTTTAATTCCAATTGGTAGAGGTCAAAGAGAGTTAATTATTGGAGACAGAGGATTAGGAAAAACTGCGATTGCTCTTGATGCGATAATTAATCAAAAAAATGAAAAAGACAGACCAAAATGTATATACGTTGCTTGTGGGCAAAAGAAAAGCAAAGTCAAAAGGACAATTGCTGTATTAGAAAAGGCAGGAGCAATGGAATATACAACTATTGTTTGTGCTTTTCCAGATGACCCAGCAGGATTTATTTATCTATCTCCCTTTGCCGGCGCTTCTATTGGAGAATATTTTAGAGATAATAAGCAGGATGCTTTAATTGTCTATGATGATTTAACTAAGCAAGCATGGGCATGGAGAGAAATATCTTTAATTTTAAGACGACCACCAGGTAGAGAAGCATATCCAGGAGATGTCTTCTTTCTACATTCTAGATTATTAGAAAGAGCGGCAATGCTTTCTTCTGAAATGGGAGGGGGTTCATTAACAGCTCTACCAATTATTGAAACACAAGCAGGAGATATTTCAGGATATATTCCGACAAATGTAATTTCAATTACAGATGGGCAAATATTCTTAGACGCAACCTTATTTAAGAAAGAACAAAAACCGGCAATTAATGTAGGAACATCTGTTTCAAGAGTTGGATCATCAGCTCAAATTAAAGCAGTAAAAAAAGTTGCTGGAAGGTTAAAATTGGACTTAGCACAATTCCAAGAATTAGAAAGATTTTCTGAATTCACCGAAGAGCTTGATCCTCAAACAAAAAAGACGATTGAAAAAGGAAAAAGAATGACAATTCTTTTAAGACAAAATGATTTAGAGCCAATGCCAATTGAAAAAGAAGTCATCGTTATTTTCACCGGAGTAAATAGCGATATTGAAGAAGTGGCAATTGACAAGATTAAAGATTTTGAAAAAGATGTTTTGAGCACAGTTGAAATAGAAAAACCAGAGATATTAAAAGAGATTAGAGAGACTGGTGATATGTCTGATAAAAGTAAAGATGCACTTTTAGAAATAATTAAAAAGGTTAAGTTAAATTATGGAGCTTAAAGAAGTAAAAGCAAAAATTGGTTCAGTTAAAAATATCTCCGACATTACTGGTGCCCTGGAAACTTTTTCGGCTCTTAAAATGAAAAAAACTCAAAAGAGATTTTCAAAATCAAAACCTTTTGCTGAAGAAATGGCAAAAATGTTAAATAATATGAAAAAAGCCCTAAGGGAGGGGAAATCAGTATTTCTAGAAGAAAGACCAGTAACAGATATTTTAGTTTGTGTCATTGCTTCTGATCGAGGATTTTGTGGGTCTTTTAATTCTAACGCATTAAGGTTGGCTGATAAAACAATAGCAGAGTTAAGAAAAGAAGGTAATGTTGAAATTTTACCGATTGGTAAAAAAACGGTAAGTCACTACTTAAAAAATGAAAAAATTAGATATAGTTTTTCAGGAGTTGGTGATTATTGGAGATTTAGTCAGACAAAAGAAATTTCAGATTTTTTAATTAGTTCATTTTTAAGTAACAAATATCAAAAGATATATATTGTTTATACTCACTTTTATTCTTCTTTTATACAAAAGCCAACAGCGATTCAGCTTTTCCCGGTAAGGAATGAAACAATAGAAGAATTTTTACAGGGAAGCGCTGGCGAAGATGTAAACAAAGAATATATTTTAGAACCATCGCCTGAAGTGATATTAGATGAAATAATTCCTGTTTTTGTGCAGTACTTGATATATCAATTTATACTCTCAGCTAATACCTCTGAGCATTCTGCAAGAATGATGGCAATGAGAAATGCATCTGATAATGCCAAAGGATTATTAGAAAATTTGAGATTGGCCTATAATAAAGCAAGACAGGCACAAATTACTTCTGAGGTTTCTGAGATATCATCAACTAAAGAAGCGATGGGATAATAAAATAAAAATATGGCAAAAATAACACAAATAATTGGGCCAGTAATAGATGTAGAGTTTGAAGAAGGTAAAGCTCCATTTCTTTACAGTGCCCTAAAAGTAAAAGATAAAGATTTAGTTTTAGAGGTTGAACAGGGATTAGGAGAGAATAAAGTCAGATGCCTTGCGATGGGACCAACAGAAGGACTAAAAAGAGGTGATGTTGTAGAAGATACGGGCAGACCAATTGAAGTTCCAGTAGGAAAGGAAGTATTAGGAAGAATCTTAAATGTTTTAGGTGAGCCAATTGATAATCAAGGAGAAATTAAAACACAAAGAAGAGATGGTATTCACAAAAAAGGACCAAAACTTAAAGATCAAAAAAGTGAAATAGAGATATTAGAAACTGGAATTAAGGCAATTGACTTATTGTGTCCACTTCCCAAGGGAGGTAAAGTAGGTCTTTTTGGAGGGGCAGGAGTAGGAAAGACAGTTTTGATGCAAGAGTTGATTACAAACATTGCGAAGTTTCATCAGGGTTATTCTATTTTTGCTGGGATCGGAGAAAGGTCAAGAGAAGGAAATGATATTTTTAGAGAAATGAAAGAATCAAACACTCTTAAAAATACTTGTCTTGTATTTGGTCAGATGAATGAAACACCAGGAGCAAGATTAAGAGTTCCTTTTACAGCAATGACAATTGCGGAGCACTTTAGAGATGAGGAAAAGAAAGATATATTATTATTTATGGACAATATCTTTCGTTTTGTTTTAGCGGGCTCAGAAGTATCAGCATTGCTAGGAAGAATTCCATCTCAAACAGGATATCAGCCAACCCTAGCATCAGAAGTTGGCTCTCTTCAAGAAAGAATTACATCAACTAATGATGGCTCAATCACTTCTGTCCAAGCAATCTATGTTCCTGCTGATGACTTAACTGATCCGGCAATTGTTTCAACTTTCTCACACTTAGACTCATCGCTAGTGCTATCTCGTGCAATTGCTTCATTAGGTATTTTCCCCGCCGTTGACCCATTAGAATCAACATCATCATTACTTAATCCAAGAATCATTGGAGAAAGACATTATGCAGCGGCAACAGCAGTAAAAAAGATACTTCAGAGATACAAAGAGTTGCAAGATATTATTGCTATTTTAGGAATTGAAGAGCTGGCTGATGAAGATAAGGTTGTTGTTTCAAGGGCTAGAAAGATACAAAAGTATTTATCTCAACCTTTTGCAGTCGCTGAAGTTTTCTCAGGTATTCCTGGAACCTATGTAAAAATTGAAGAAACAATAGAAGGATTTGAAAAAATTATATCAGGAGAATTAGACAATAGATCAGAAGACGAATTCTATATGAAAGGAAATATTAATCAAGTTATAGGTCAATGAAGATAAGAATATTAACACCTGAAAAGAAAGTATTTGATGGAGAAGCAGAGGTTATTACTATCCCTACTCGTTTAGGTTATATTTCTATTTTGAATCATCATGCTCCATTAGTTTCAGCAATTAATCCTGGAGAAATTAGAATAAAAACAAAAGAAGGTGAGAAGATTTTTACAAACGAGGGAGGAGTAGTCCAAACAATCAACAATGAAACAAGTATACTTTTAACTAAGTGTAGTGAAAAGAGTTAATAGCTCTTTTTCTTTCTTAATATATCTAAATATATCTAAAAATATTAATTTTTTCATGTCAAATCATTTAACTAAGACACCGTAATTCTTTTTATCACTCATATATTTAGACACCGTAAATGGAACTTGTTTTTTGAGCTTGTCGACCGTTTGTGAATCTCTTTTCTTTTTGTAAATCTTCACTAGATTATCGAGCTTTTTATCAAGCCTTCTTTTTATTTCTGCAGGATTAGTGTTCTCATATGAGCATTAGCTCATCTTTTGTTTTTGAATCAATCTGATTAGACTCCATTATTCGGTGATAGGGCGTCTTGGCTTCTTCGTACTTTCGATGAATCTTTCCTTTTATCCTTACCTTCTTCTCTATCTTTATCACTGGTTGAAAAGAAGTTCTTAAAGAGTCTTAATTCATTGCGATAGATATCATTAATCAAATCCATTTTTTCTTCGGTATCGTATCTCAAGTATCCAATTACTTGTCTGAAAAGAACTTCTTTTTCATGTCTTAATTTCCTATCAATAGTCGCAATTGTTATCTCCTTTAGTTTTTTTAATACTTCATGAGAACAAACCATCTCTCTGTTTCAGTATTTAAAAGTGGATGCAATCTCATCCCACAAGGGAAGTCAAAGATCTTCCATATTTCAGCTAAGGCTGCCTTAACTGGACCGTCATAGTATTTCTTCCTCTTCTTCATTGTTTTCTTGAGCCTTATCTTAAACCTGAACTTCTTAATCGCATACTTCCGTTCTTGATTAGTATTACGACAATACTCATCTAGTATTTTCGTCTTCTTTTTTCTATCTCCCCTCAAATACGGTTTCTCTTAATGTTTCCATATATTGTTGTTTTGCTTGTATATTCATGGTATTTCGCCTTATATTGATTACATCTCGGTGTCTTTTTATATGATTCAACCATTATGCTCTAGGTGTCATTTTACTTGTAATTCAAGAAACACAGAAGGCCTCTCTTGAAAGGGAGGTTTTTGGTTTTTAGGATATAAGACATTATTAAAGAAGGTGGTCTTGACATAAAACCTACTCGTGAGTATACTTATCTAAAGTAGGTAAATATATGAAATTTATAAATCGTCAATTAGAATTAAATGAGTTAAATAAAAGATGGAAAGGAGGCTCTTCAGAGTTTTTTATAATCTACGGAAAAAGAAGAGTTGGGAAAACAGAATTAATTAAACAGTTTATTAAAGATAAGCCTTCTATTTATTTCATGGCTGATAAAAGATCAGACAAAGATCAGCTAAAAGAGTTAGGAATGCTTTTTGGAAATTACTTCGAGGATAGAATGTTGGTTAAAAATGGTTTTAATGACTGGTTAGAAATTTTTCAATATCTTAAAAAAAATATCAAAGATAGGTTTATTTTTGTCGTAGATGAGTACCCTTATCTTGTCGATGTCAATGAGTCTATTAGTTCTTTGTTTCAAAAAGGGTGGGAAGAAAGCCTAAAAGAAAGTAAAATATTCTTAATTTTATCTGGGTCAAGTATTTCAATGATGGAATCGGAAGTATTATCTTATAAATCTCCTCTTTTCGGAAGAAGAACAGGGCAAGCCTTAATAACGCCCTTAACTTTTAAACAGGCATGGCAATTTTTCCCTAAAAAGAAATTTGATGATTTTTTGAGCATATATTCTATTTGCGGGGGAATGCCTGCTTATCTTTTAGAGATTAAAAAAGATCTTTCCCTTGAGGAAAACATTAAAAACAATATTTTTAAAAAAACTTCTTTTTTGTATAACGAAGTAGAATTTATTTTAAAAGAAGAATTAAGAGAGCCTAAAAGTTATTTATCTATCTTAAGGGCTATTTCATGGAGCAAGACAAAATTCGGAGAGATATCTAATGATACCGGACTCGAAAAAAATATTCTTACTAAATATATTGATATACTTGTTAAGCTGCAATTAATGGAGAAAGAGGTTCCTGTTACAGAAGATAATCTGCAAAAATCAAAACAGGGAATATACAAGATATCAGATAATTTTTTAAGATTCTGGTTTCAATACGTTTTTCCTTACAAAAGTGATTTAGAAATAGAAAGATATGATGAGGTTTTAAGGAAGATAGAAGAAACATTTGAAGCGATAAAGGCTAATACTTATGAAATGGTTTGCAGAGAATTGTTGTCTGATTTTAGGAATGAGATATTTTCTTTTGAAAGAATAGGAAGATGGTGGAAGAAAGGAGAAGAAATAGATATTGTGGGAGTAAACAAGAAAACAAAAGAAATTATTTTTGGCGAGTGCAAGTGGTCAGATAGTCCTGTTGATAAATCAGTTTTTTATGATTTAAAAAGGAAGTCAATGGAAGTAGAATGGAACAATAAGGAAAGGAAGGAATATTTCATACTATTCAGTAAGAGTGGATTTACCAAAGAAATGATTAACTTGGCTAAAAAAGAAAAGATTTTTTTAGTAAAAGAGGGAAGCCTTGTTAAATTTAAATAATGATTTATTTTATCAATCAGGCGACTATCAGCCAGAAATAACTAAACAAAATTCTAGTATGGAAATTAGAAAATCAAAGCAGTTCACTCATGGATGTATTGCTGTAATTAAATTTTAATAAAATTATGAAAATAGAAATTAAAAAATTTGGGTCACTTTTAACCTCAAGACAATTAGGTAAGGAGGCTCTTGCTGCTTTTGAACCATCATTGAGAAATATTTCAGAAAATGAAGAAGAATTGATTGATTTTGAAGGAACTATGACTTTTTCTCCTTCCTGGGGAGATGAATTTCTCACTCCCTTAGCAAAAAGATATGGAGAAAGATTTAAATTGATGGATTCAGATAATTCTTCTGTTATTGCAATTATCGAAACTCTCGAAGAAGCAAATAATTTTAAGTTTAACAGAGTAAAGTAATTAATTTTCATCTTAATAGAGTTATCCTGGGCGATGATATATGATGTATATGTCAAATCATTTAACTAAGACACCGTAATTCTTTTTATCACTCATATATTTAGACACCGTATGATAGTTCCAATGCTTGGAGCAGGTACTTGCGCAAGTTATTCCACGGTGGGCCGGAACGACAGCAATAAGGCTTACGGTTTTTCAGTGCGGTGTCTCAGGGATTAGACTATTTGACTATTTTCCTTCTCCCGTTGAAGTTTCGTGAAACTTCAACACGACCCCCCTCTTACAAGTCCTTTTGCAATAATTCTCTTGATAGGAGACGAAAAAGAAATTTGAGAGCAAGCGATAAAAAAATAAAAATAAAAAAATAAAAATAGGGAAAGAGTAAGTAGAAAAGGTCGTAAAAAGTTTTTTATTAGACAAATTTCTTTTTTTGAAGTAATATATTGTTATGAAAACACAAGAGATTTTTGATTTAGCAATAAAGATGGGAATTGAGGCAGATCTTCGGGGTTCTAAAGAAGTAGAGAAGTTTTTAAATAGAAAAAAGAAGAAATATGAGGCCCTAAGTGAGAGAGAGAAAGATGAATTTGATATTGAAGCATTAACTAATCCATATTTAGATTCAAGGATTCATAATATTGCAGAAGACAAAGAAATTAAAAAGGTTTTGTCTGGTATTGATACTGATACAGCAGAATTATTATTAGCAAAGCAATTGGGAGTAGATTTAGTTATTAGTCATCACCCTGTTGGCAAAGGACTATCTTACTTAGGTGATGTTATGGAGATGCAGGCGGATATTTATAATCAGTATGGAGTTCCAATTAATATTGCAGAGGCACTAAATTATATTAAAATAGGAGAGGTTTCAAGAAGTGTTTCTTCATCTAATCATCAAAAAAGTGTTGATTCATCAAAGATTTTAGGAGTCAACTTTATAAATATCCATACTCCGGCAGATAATTTAGTAGCAAGATTTCTTAAGGACTTAATTGAAAGTAAAGAGATAGAAACAGTTGAAGATTTAATTAATTTATTAAAAGAGATTCCTGAATACAAAGAAGCGATTAAAAATGGATCTGGTCCTAAGGTTATTTCTGGTAAAATGGATAATAGATGTGGAAAAATAGCTATTACCGAAATTACAGGAGGAACAGAGGGCTCTCCAAAATTAATGGAGGCACTTTCTGCTACAGGGATTGGCACTATTGTTGCTATGCATGCATCAGAAGATCACAGAAAGGAAGCAGAGGCATCTCATATAAATATTGTTATTGCAGGTCATATCTCTTCTGATTCTTTAGGAATGAACTTATTTTTAGATGAATTAGAAAAAAAAGGAATAGAAATTATTCCATTTAGTGGATTAACTAGAATTAAAAGGTTTTAATCATATAGGTTTTAGAAAGTCGGTATCCTAATTTTTTTCTGTAATAGTCCCTTACTCCTACTCCTGAAATAATAGCAATTCTTTTTTTATTTGCTATTTTTTCTGCTTCTTTAACCATTAACATTCCTAATCCTTTGTGTTGGGCTCCTTTCTTTGATATTGGTGTTGCTTGTCCATAGACATGCACTTCTCTAATAAGAGCAGTATCACTATCGGTAATTCTCAATCTCAAAATAGAATATACGTTTTTTCTATTTTTATCTTCAAAGCTCAAAAATATTTCTTTGCCATTTGAAGCATCATAATCTTCTCTAAAGAGGAGAACTTCTTCATTTTTAATATCTCTAATTTCTCGGCATCTTATACATTTGCATATTTTTTGGGAATCAATAAGTTGTCTTAAGTTTGATAATTTAGCTCCGCCTTCAACAATTAAAGGAGAAGGAATATCTCTAATAATTCTTTCAATTCTGACATATATTGGAATATGCTTTTTAATTTCTTTGATTGTTTCAATTAAAACTTCTTTTGTATATGGCTTGTACCTTCCCTTGAGATAAAGATTATATAATGGCGCTTCTTTTACTAAAGCGCAAGGATATATCTTTAAGTAGTCGGGCTTAAAATCAGGATTACTAAATAATTCCTTAAACATTTCAATATCTCTTTGGGGGTTTGATCCGGGAAGATTTAACATTACTTGGTAAGAAACTTTAAAGCCAGCATTTTTAAGCATCTCGGTTGCTCTTATTGTATCTTCAACTAAATGGCCTCTTTTATTAAGAATTAAAACATCATTATATATTGATTGAACACCTATTTCTATTTTTGTTGCGCCAAGCAAAAGCATTTCTTCAATTTCTTTTTGGTTAATAAAATCAGGTCTTGTTTCAAAGGACATTCCAATAATTCTGTGTTTCGCAGTTTCATTTCTTTTCTGAGCCTTTTTTAGAGTTTCATCTTTTTTATTATTGCAGGCCTCAAAACATCTTTTAATAAACCACTCTTTATACTTCTTAGGATAACTTGACCAGTTTCCTCCAATGATGCGAACTTCTATTTTGTCTGTTGGGTGTCCGCCTAATTGCAATGATTCAATACGATTTTTTACTTGTAAATAAGGGTCATATTTTAATTTTTTAGCTCTTTCAACAGCTGGCTCTCCTGATAAATAACTTTTAGGAATATTTGTTTCTTTAGGGCAATAAATACATTCTCCAGGACAATTATATGGCTTAGTTAATACTGAAACATTAACTACGCCTGATAAGGAACGCACAGGTCTAGTGATTAATAGTTTTTCTATCTCATCATTTTTTTCAATTCTTTTTTTATTGACTAGTTTGTGATATTCTTTGAGTAAAGAGATATTGCTAGGACAATTTATTTTATTTTTTTTAGCAAAACTTCTCTTGATGGAAGCCAATTCTTTGGGATGTGTAACGTTTTTTTCTAAAAGCTCTTTAATTATTAGTTCGTTGTAATTCATGGGAAATGATAAAGTTAAAAAAATAATAAGGGAAACTATTGAGGATTATAACAGTATTTCAGAAAAATACTCAAGTGTTAGAGGTGTCCCTTGGAAAGAGTTAGAGTTTTTATTTAAGGGTATCAAAAAAGATGACGCTGTTTTAGATCTGGGTTGTGGCAATGGGAGATTTTATGAATTTATAAAGGTTAAGGGATACACTGGAATAGACCCTTCCTCAAAGATGATTGAAATATGCAAAAAGAAATATCCTGATTGCGAATTTATTGTTGGGGATATTAATAAGATAAATAAATTATTTGATAAAGTTTTTAGTATTGCGGTATTACATCATATTCCTAGTCAATTTCAAAAAACATTCTTAAATGAAGTTAAAAAAGTTCTTAAAGATGATGGCACGTTGACCTTAACAGTTTGGAACTTAAAAGAAAAAGCAAAAGGTAAAAAAGAAGTTTATCTTCCCTGGTATGGAACTAAAGGAACATATTTTTATTCTTTTGAATTAGAAGAATTAATTAAGTTAGTAAATGACACAGGACTTAAGGTTATTGAAAGTGGGGAAATTTTAGTAGGAAAAAAACCATATTCTAATTTTTACATTATTGCTAAAAATTGATATAATAAACCAATGAAAAACGAAAAATTAAAATACAATATAGTTGTTTCTGGTGCCGCGCAAGTTGGGCACTGTTCAGAAAATATTGAAGAAATATCAAAAGAAGTCGGACGAGAGATTGCAAGAAATGGACACATTTTAGTTACTGGGGCAACAACAGGGGTGCCATATTTTGCCTCAGTTGGATGTAATGAATTGGGAGGGTTTAATATCGGATTTTCGCCTGCGGCAACAGAAAGTCAACACCTTAAATCATATAGATTGCCATTAGATCCTTTTAATATTATGATATACACGGGAGCAGACTATGTTGGTAGAGATGTAATAATGACTAAGTCAGCTGATGCCGTTATTATTATATGCGGAAGGACGGGGACGTTGCACGAATTTACCGTTGCAATAGAAACAAATAAAATAGTGGCTGTTTTAGAAGGAACTGGCGGAATGGCAGATAAAATAAGGGGGATTATAGAGAGCTATTGTAAAGCGTCAAACAAAATAATATATGAAAGAGATCCTAAAAAATTAGTAGAAAGAGTTATAAAAGAAATTGACAAAAAAAAGAAAAAGGCATCTAAATTATTAAAATGAAAGAAAAAAAGATAGGAAAAGTTATTCATTATTTTTCTAAAATAAAAGTGGCGGTTATAGAGTTCTCTGTGCCTGTTTCTGTTGGTGATTCTATTAGAATTGAAGGAGGAGAAAATACTAATTTAAAAATGAAAATATCCTCAATGGAGGTCGACGGAGAAAAAATTAAAAAAGCTAAAAAGAATCAAAAAGTAGGAGTTAAAGTTAACTCTAAAGTTAGAGCGGGATATAAAGTTTTTAATAATAATAAATAAAAAATATGATAGAAATAATAATAATTGCAATAATAATTATCCTTTTGCTTTCTATTAAGCAAATTAATCAATATGAAAATGGGGTTAAGTTTACATTGGGTAAGTTTTCGGGGATAATGCAACCGGGATGGAGAATTGTTTGGCCAATAATTCAATTTTATAAAAAAGTTGATATGAGGACAAAAGCAGTAGATGTTCCAGACCAAGAAGCAATTACAAGAGACAATATTTCGGTGAAAGTAAATGCAGTAATTTATTACAAAATTAAATCAGCAGAAAAGGCAGTCCTACAAGTAGAAGATTTTTACTATGCTGTTTCTCAATTAGCTCAGACGACAATGAGAAATGCTGTTGGTAAAGTTGAGTTAGATGAATTGCTTTCTCAAAGAGACAAGGTTTCTGAAGATATTAGAGAAATTATTGATGTAATGTCTGATCCATGGGGAATCACTGTTGAAAACCTTGAGCTTAAAGACATTACTTTACCTGAAGAAATGAAAAGAGTTATCGGAAAACAAGCTGAAGCAGAAAGAGAAAAAAGAGCGGTTATTATTAAGGCGGAAGGTGAGGTTGCCGCAGCAAACAATATGGCTGCAGCCGCTAAAATTTTGTCTGAATCAGAAGGGGCTCTTCATTTGAGAACATTACAATCAATAAATGATATTAGTTCCGATCAATCAAATACAATTGTCTTTGCTGTTCCATTGGAAATATTAAGGTCATTTGAAGGCAAAAAATTATCTTAGGTATAGGTTTTTCTTATAGTTATGCTCTTCAAGGGTAACTGAGAAGTGTGTTTTGCCGTCGGGAGAAGATAAATAATACCAATAATTATTTTTTGTTGGATATATTGCGGCAATAATACTGTCCATTCCCGGATTAGATATTGGTCCTATTGGTAATCCTTTGTATTTATATGTGTTATATGGTGAATCAACTTGTGTATCTGCAGTGGAGACACTAGACTTCTTTTCTTCTATGGCATATAAGACGGTGGCGCAAGATTGTAGTGGCATACCTGATTCAATCCTTCTCCATAAAACATCAGAAACATTTTTTTTATCTTCCAATGTTCTAACTTCCTTTTCAATAATTGAAGCCATAATAATGATTTCATCAATTGTTTTTCCTTGTCGTTCAATTTCTTCTCTTAATTCTGCATTCATTTTTTTCTCAAAATTTAAAAGAGCTTTTTGGACAATTGTTTCTGCCGTGTCTCTGCTGGTGATATTATATGTATCAGGAAAAATATATCCCTCTAAACTATTTTCACTTTTTGGTTTTCCAGCAACACTAAAAAATTCTTCTTTGGTTGATATTCCTTTTTCTTCAAGATATTGAGCGATGTCATTTAGGTCCCAGCCCTCAATAATTGTGATTTTTTCTTCATTTACTTTTCCGCCAACTATTATTTCTGTAATTTGAGGGATATTCATTTGCGGTGATAACAAGTATTCTCCTGCCTGTATATTTCTATTGTTTGTTAGTAGGCAATAAGCAATAAGAAAACTTGATGATTTGATAAGCCCTTCATTTTCTAACTCTTGAGCAATTTCTTTAATAGAGGAACCTTTTTCAATGTTAAAAATTTTTAAGCCGCTTTCTTCTGAAAGTGGTTGATAAATACTTGTGTATCCATAAAAAATAATTCCAATTATTATTAGTAAAATAAGTATTTTTTTAATCATAGATACATACTATTTTATAATTGGTCTCTTGACAAGAGTAGGTAGAGGAGTATACTCATAAAAAAGCATGAATACTTTTATTGCAAAACAGAAATATACGTCAAAGTGGGCAAAACAAATTTGCTTCATTTTGGTGTTATTTTTTAGCAATAAGGGGAAAAGCTTTATTTTATAAGATAAATAAAATTAATAAAGATTAGGAGCTTCTCCCCAAAAGGAGAAGTTTTCCTTTAATAAAAATATGACAAAAGTATATTATTTAACAAAAGAAGGACTAGAAAAGGTCCGGCAAGAATATGATGAATTAACCCTCTACAGAAAAGAGATTTTAGAAGATGTGCCACCAATACTTGAAGGTGATTCTTTGAATCCAGAGTTTTCTTCTTTTCAAGAAAACATTGAATTATTAGAAAAAAGAATTGAAGAATTGAATTATATTCTAAAAAATTATACAATAATAAAAAGGCCATCCAAGAAAGACCAAGACAAGGTTGATATAGGAGCAAGAATTGTTCTTAAAAATGAATCAGCAAAAGAAGAGGAGTATAAGATAGTAGGAACGCTTGAGGCCGATCCGTTTGCTGGTAAAATTAGCAATGAATCACCATTGGGCATTTCTTTTATAGGAAAAAGGGTTGGAGAAACAGTATCTTTTAATAATGGTAAAAAATATAAAATACTAAAAGTTCAATATGAGGAAGCGTGACAAAATATTAATATTTTGTTTAACGGGACTTCTAATAATCTCTTTCATTTGGTTTTATTTCTTTTTTCTTGAAGAAAATATAACAAGCTTTGAAGAAAAATTAATAACGGCAGGTCAAGAAAATGAAGTTGTTTTAATTTTTAATTCTGGTGGCTGGGGGACCACTCCTTTTGAAAGCGCAATAGACTTTAATCCAATAATTAACGAGATTAAAGAATTAATTGAAAATCAAGGTCTTAGGGTATCAATTGTTGAATATTATAGAACTAGAGAAAATATTATTGGTAAAATTGGCTCAATAAGAGAGATTATTCGAGGTTTTCCAAGCAGTTCAAAATCTTTTGCTATGGTGGTTGAAGATTTTTTAGAAGATAATCCTGATAAAATGGTTATTATAGCAGGGCTAAGTAATGGTGCTAGCTTTGCTAATTCAGCGATAGAAAAAATTAGTAACAATGAAGAAAATGTTATTTCTATAGAGGTAGGAACTCCTTTTTGGAAAAGTAAAACAGAGGGAGAAAATATATTAGAAATAAAAAATCAAGATGATATTTTAGCTAATGGTCAAATAGGTAGCTTAATTTTCTCTCTATTCAGAGCTCCTTTTGTTTGGACTTATGAAAATATCAGGGGAAATCATATATCATTTTCAGAGGCAATGAATATTTCTGGTCACAATTATCATTGGGAGGAGGTAAAAGAAGAAATAGGGGTTTTTATTAAGGAGAGGATATAAAGGGTGTGGTTGACATTGTACTAAGAATTGAGTACAATTGTACTAAGAATTGAGTACAATTCATGTTAAATTTAAACAAATCAAAAATAAGAAGGAATATTTTATCTTTGTTTTTTCTAGAGAAAAAAGATAGCTATTATATAAGAGAATTAGAGAGGATTCTTGGTTTTTCTGCTGGCAATATTAGAAGAGAATTAATTGCCTTAAAAGAAGAAGGAATTATTGATTTTGTCAAAAAAGGGAATCAATCTCATTATTATCTTAATAAAAAATCACCAATATTCAATGAAATTAAAAGCATAATTTCTAAAACAATTGGATTAGAATTTAAAATTAAGAAATGCCTAGAGCCGATAACTGGAATTAAAGAAGCTTTTATTTTTGGTTCTTTTGCGAAGGAAAAAGAACACTCTTCAAGTGATATTGACTTAATGATTATTGGCTCAGTAGATGAGGATATTTTGATACCAAGAATTAGTAAGACAGAAGAGCTTTTAGGCAGAGAGATTAATTATCATTTAATTAGTGAAAATGAATGGAAAAAAAGGAAAGATAAAGATTCATTTATTAAATCTATTACAAGTTCACCAGTTATTAAAATTATATGAATGATAAAATTTTAAAACTTGAAGAGTGTAAATTGATTTCTAGAGAAATAATTGGAAAAATTAACTCCTTTATTAAAGAAAAAAGTTCCCAAGAAAAATTAATTAAATAACTTCTTGATTAGAGTGCCATTTTGTAATAGAATGAAGATATGGATTTTGGTTTTAAGCAAAAAATACTTTTCTTTGTATCTTTAATTTTAGGATTAGGGATATTTATTTGGTTTGGAAAAGTAGTTGGTTGGGAGGAGATTAAAGAATCTTTTTCTGTTTTTAATGTATATCAAACTATTTTTATTCTCTTTTTGTCTTTTGTTGTTATTTTTATTGGCAATTGGAGATGGAAAGAAATATTAAAAGATTCTGGAGAGAATGTTTCTTTTTGGTCATTAATAAAAATATATTTAGGAGGGTATGCAATAATGTATCTTTTCCCTATTATAATTTGGGGGGGTGAAGGATATAGAGTGTATAGATTATCTAAAGACAAAAAAGTTTCGTGGAGAAAGTCTTTTTCTTCTGTTTTTATTGAAAGAATTTTAGAGTGGACGGCAAATATTATAGTTATTTTGTTAGGATTAGCATTTTTTTTGTTTAATCTCTATCTGCCTTCCAAAGAACTAGCGATAGCATTCGGAGCGTCTTTCCTCATATTCGTTTCTTTTATTGGTTATTTTTACTTTAAGGCAATTGGTAAAAAAAGTATTATTAGACAGGTCTGTAGTATTTTTTCGAAAAAAGAAATTAAAGATGACAATAGTTTTCTTGTCGTTGAAGAAGATGTTTTTAATTACTTTGATTTGAAAAACAAGGCCTTTTATAAAGGAATGGCGATATCTTTTCTGAGAGCTTTTGCAATGCAGGTAAGAGCATGGATATTAATATCTTTCTTGGGAGGTGTTGTTGGATTTTTACCATCATTGTCAATTTTAGGTTTTACGTATCTATCTTCGATGATACCAATTCCAACAGCCCTTGGATCTCATGAAGCAATTCAATATTTTGCTTTTGGATCATTGGGACTTCCTGTTTCTATCGTAACTGCATTTACAATGATTATTAGAGGAGCAGAAGTAATTATTTCTTCAATTGGAATTATATTTATACTTAAAACTGGCTTCAATTTTTTAGGAAATAAAATAATTAAAAATAATAATGAATAAAATAATTAAGAATTTAATATTAACAGACATTGCTTTTTGGACTGGCTGGGGAATGGTAACTCCTGTTTTTGCCATATTTATTACTGATAGAATTGTTGGTGGAACGGCACTAACCGTCGGGATTGCTGTATCGATATATTGGCTTTGTAGATCTTTATTAGTTTTCCCCTTTGCAAAGATAGTAGATAAATATCAAGGACAAAAAGACGATTATTTATTTTTGGTCTCAGGAAATTTTTTAGCCGCCTTAGTTCCTTTTGGATATATTTTTGCAATTTATCCATGGCATATATACATTTTACAAGTTGCATATGGTATTGGTATGGCAATGTCTTTTGTTGGGTGGAGAACAATATTTACAAAAAATATTATGGAAGGAAAAGAAGCACGCCAATGGGCCGTAAACGAAGCAACTCTAGATCTTGGCATAGCATTAGCAGGAATATTTACTGGTTTTGTGGTAACTCGTTGGGGATATGTTGTTGCATTTAGTATTGCTGGAACGCTTGCAATGATTAGTGTAATTGTTCTTCTCTGCTTAAGAAAAGAAATAGAGGGTGTTTTTGATAGAAGATTTCCTTTTAATATAATTGATATTTTTAAAAGAGGATGAAAAATCAAAAAATAGCGCAAATTTTATTTGAAATTGGTGATTTATTAGATTTACAAGAAGTTCCTTTTAAACCAGAAGCATATAAAAAAGCAGCTATTGCAATTGACCTTTTAGAAGATGATATTTCTTCAATATATGAAAAAGAAGGGTTAAAGGGCCTCCTAAAAATTAAAGGAGTTGGTAAAAGTATTGCCTTGTTAATTGAAGAATATCTAAAGACGGGTAAAATAATCTTCTACGAACAACTCAAAAAAGAATCACCGATTAACTTAGAAGAATTATTGAGAGTTGAAGGCCTTGGAGTAAAAAAAATTAAAAAACTTTGGCAAGAATTAAAAATTAGAAACTTGAAGGATTTAGAAAAAGCTATTGAAGACAATAAAATAGCGCCCCTTTTTGGTTTTGGAGAGAAGACAGAACAGAATATTCTAGAATCAATCAAATTTTTAAGACAAGGACAAAACAAGTTTCTTTTAAGAGATGTAATGAAAGAAATAGAATTAGTTAGTGAAAGAATTAAAAAAATAAAAGAAGTAGTTAATTTTAGCGTTGCTGGATCTGCAAGAAGAAAAAAAGAAGTTATTGGAGATGTTGATTTTCTTGTTTCAATTGAAGACATTAGTAATAAGTATATTGTTGAGAAAATAATGAATACTTTTGTAACGATGGATAATGTTGTTAAGGTAATTGGAAAAGGAGAAACAAAATCATCTGTAAAAACAAGCAATAATTTGAATATGGATTTAAGGTTGGTTTCTAACAGTTCCTTTGGTGCCGCTTTACAATATTTTACTGGTTCAAAAGAACATAACATTGCTTTAAGAAGAATCGCAATCAGGCTTGGATACAAACTTAATGAGTACGGACTTTTCAAAGGAGAAAAAAAGATAGCAGGTCAAACCGAAGAAGGTATTTATGAAAAATTGGGGCTTCAGTTTATTCCACCAGAATTAAGGGAGAACCAAGGAGAGATTAGTTTAGCGATTAAAAAAGAGATTCCTGATTTGGTAGATTCTGTTAAAGGGGATCTTCATTGTCATACATCCTATAACGGAGGAGAGCACACGATAGAAGAAATGGCCGAAGAGGCGATAAAAATGGGACATTCTTATTTGGGAATAACTGATCATAGTAAATCATTGAGAGTTGAAAATGGGCTAGATGAAAAAAGATTATTAGAACAAAAAAAAGAAATAGATAAATTAAATAAAAAATACAATAATTTTAGATTGCTTTCGGGGGTAGAGGTGGATATCTTAAAAGATGGCTCATTAGATATTAGTGATGATGTTTTGAAAGTTCTCGATTATGTTTCTATTAGTATTCATTCAGGACTTAAAATGACAGAAGAGGATATGACTAAAAGAATACTTAAAGCAATGGATAATCCCTATGTCAAAACACTAAACCATCCCACAGGTATGATTTTAGGTAAAAGAGAAGGCTATAGGGTTGATATGGAGGCAATAATTAAGAAGGCCAAAGAAAGGAATATTGCCCTAGAAATTAATTCTTATAGATGTGACCTAAATACTCAATTAGCAAAAATGGCTAAAGATGAGGGAGTAAAATTAGTAATTAATAGTGATGCTCATAATAAAAGAGAGTTGCACAATATTAAGTTTGGAATATATATAGCAAGAAGAGCGGGGCTAAGCAAAGAAGATATATATGAAATATAAATGTTTAGTTTTATTTTCTGGAGGACTTGATTCAATGCTTGCAGTTAAGATTTTACAAGAAAATGGTATTGATGTTGTTCCCCTTTGTTTTGAGAGTTTCTTTTTTTCTTCAAAGCAAGCAAAAAAATCAGCTCAAGAATTAGGAGTAAAATTAAGAGTAGAGGATATAAGTATAGAGCACTTAAAAGTGATTAAAAAACCTAAGTATGGAAGAGGTAAGAGCTTTAATCCTTGTATCGATTGTCATTTAATGATGATAAAAGAGGCTGGTAAGATAATGAAAAAAGAAGGTTTTGATTTTATAGCAACAGGAGAAGTTTTGGGACAAAGACCAATGTCACAAAATGCTAATGCTTTAAAAATTATTGATAAGTGGTCAGGCCTTGATGGTTTAATTGTCAGACCATTATCAGCTAAATTATTACCACCAACTATTTTAGGGAGTGGTAAATATTCGATATCAGGAAAATCAAGAGAGATGCAATTAAAATTAGCTAAGAAGTTTAAGATTAAAAATTATCCAAGTCCAGCCGGAGGATGTATTTTAACAGACATTAATTACGGGAAAAACATTAAAAGATTAATGGACATTTATCCATCATTTGGAGAAAATGATATTTTAATTTTAAGAGCCGGAAGGATTTTTTGGGAAAAAGATTTATTAATTGTGGTTGCAAGAAATGAAAAAGAATGCAAGGAATTACAGACATTAAAAAAGAAACAAGATGTATTTTTAGAGCCAGATAATTTTCCTGGGCCAACAGTAATCGTTCGTAGATACAAAAAATCACCTCGAGAGGAGATGATTGATTGCGGCGTGAAGTACATTTTAAGATATTCTAAAAATGCTGGAGAAAATCCTAGAATTAAGATTTAGCTTTTTCTAAAATCTTTATAAACAAATCACTATTTTCTTTAGCTAATTGAGATAAGATTTTTCTGTCTACTTCAATAGCATTCTTTCTTAATCCAGCAATAAACTTACTATAAGTTGTTCCGTTTTGTCTACAAATTGCGTTAATTTGAATCTGCCAAAGTTGTCTTTTGGCTCTTTTTTTAACTTTTCTATCTCGGTAGGCATAAGTCCAAGCTTTTAATAGGGCTTGTTTAGCGGCAACATACTTGGATTTTCTACTCCACTTATATCCTTTGGCCTCTTTAATAACTTTTTTTCTTCTTTTGTTTGCGGCAACGCCTCTTTTTACTCTTACCATATTTTTATACTCCTAATAATTTTTTAATTTTCTTTGCTTCGGGAGCTGACATTTCTACCATCTTCTTTAAGCTTCTTTTTTTGTCTGAAGATTTCTTAGATAAAAGGTGGTCTTGTCCAACAGTTCTTCGCAAAACTT
Organism: Patescibacteria group bacterium UBA2558; assembly: GCA_002340425.1. Classification (GTDB taxonomy): domain Bacteria; phylum Patescibacteriota; class Minisyncoccia; order Minisyncoccales; family Minisyncoccaceae; genus UBA2558. Next base: position 20,116 of record DDMA01000016.1, read on the forward strand.
TTCCTGACTTTGTCACTTTAAATCTTTTTGCTAACGATTTTCTTGTTTTTTCTTTCATATTATTTTTTTAATATAGTCACTGATAATCCTTTTGGTTCCTTTTTAATTTCTTTTTCAATTTTTATTGGTATTTTTTCTTCCAACAATTTAATAAATTTTTTAATTTTTTCTAATCCAACATTTGATAATTGTTTTTCTCTTCCCTTTAGTCGTAATTCAACATTGACCTTGTCTCCTTTATTCAAAAACTTTTCTGTCGCTATCATCTTAGTTAACATATCGTTATCAGATATGTTAAATGATATCCTTATATTCTTCGTTTCTCCGTGTTTACTTCCAGCAATATTTTTTCGCTCTTTTTTTTGAAGGGAATAAAGGTATTTGCCGTAATCTCCTATTTTACATATTGGTGGTACGGCTTTATCAGTTACCATAATTAGATCAAGTTCTTTTTCTTTTGCCATCGCAAGTGCTTCTGGCAAATTAAAAACACCTAATTGTTGACCGTCTTCATCGACTAATCTAACCTCTTCTGCCCTTATTTGATTGTTGTATTGTGGTTTATTCAATTTCAATTGTGGAGGTGGCGAGTAATGAGCCCGCGTCCAAAGATTATTTAATAATAACTCTACAAGTTTATTCCAATTTTGTTTTAACTTAAGATTATAAAATTGGACAAAAAGTATCTTAAGCTTGATTTATATTTTTTCAATAATATATTCTAAATCAAAAATATATTATCAATCTCGCAATGATTATGCCCTTTTCTACCCAGCGAGAATCGGTAGGAGGACATGCACTATGCGTATGCTAATGCAGGTTCTTCAAATAAGTTGTTTACACTTAGTTTGATTTCTCCAAGTTTTACGAGTTTTGAGAATGGCTCGACTTGCATATTACCAACTAATTCTTGTCAAAGCGAATTCACCCCCTCGTGCTTTATTTCACTTTTTATCTTTCTTTCGACTTCTCTTTTTTTAATGGATTCCCTTTTATCAAACTTCTTTTTTCCTCTAGCGAGGCCAAATTCAAGTTTGATTTTGTATGTTCCAGTATAAACCGAAAGTGGTACTAAAGTCAAGCCCCTTTCTTTTACTTTCTGAGCTAAATAGTTAATTTCTTTTTTGTTTAGAAGTAGTTTTCTTTCTCTTCGGGGATTATAATTCTTATCTGTATTTAATGGTTGGTATGGCGGAATAACAGCATTTACCCAAAAGGCCTCACCTTCCTTAATTTCAATATATGTTCCTGATAAGCTAATTCCTCTTGTTCTTAAGGACTTTACCTCTTGGCCACTCAAAACTAAGCCTGCTTGAAACTTTTCCAGTATTTCGTAATTATAATATGCCTTTTTATTCTTTACATTTTCCATATATTTCATTTTAGACGATTTTTTGGTAGAATGAAAGTACATGGCATATATATTTTTAGACGAAAGTGGAGACCTAGGGTTCAAAAAAGAAAATTCCAGTAATTATTTTATAATCACCTTTCTTTTTGTAGAAAACAAAAGGACTATAGAAAAAGTTGTTTCTTTAACTCATAAATCCTTGAAAAAAATTCATAAGAAAAAAGGAGGAGTATTGCATTGCTTTAAGGAAAAACCAACAACCAGAAAAACGATATTAAAAAGAATTGAAAGCAAGGATTGTAGCATAATGACAGTGTGTCTTAATAAAAGCAAAGTTTATACAAACCTTAAAGAAGAAAAACACATTCTATATAATTATGTTACTAATATTTTGTTAGATAGAATTTTTACAAAAAAATTAATTTCTTTAGATAAAAAAATAAAATTAATTGCTTCAAAAAGGGAAACCAATAAATTTCTAAATGAAAATTTTCAGAAGTATTTGGTTGACAATGTAAGAAATAATCACAAGATAGACATAGATGTTCTTATTAGAACTCCCAATGAAGAAAAGTCATTACAGGCAGTTGATTTTATAAGTTGGTCAATTTTTAGAAAAAAAGAAAGAGGTGATGATTATTATTATAATATAATTAAAAGTAAGATAGTAGAAGAAAATTTATTATTTCCATAAAAAAACAAAACCTTATACGCTATTTACGAGCAACCATTCCGGAAGCCCACGTATAAGGAAATTACTTGTTGAGATAATTATAACAAATATATATTAAAATTGTCAAGAAATGAACATAAGAGAATCTATTGAAAAAAGTGTTTTAGAATCTTTAGAAGAACTCCAGATTGAAGATGTTTTTCCTATTAAAGTTTCTAGAATTCAAAGAAGTTCTTTTGGTGATTATTCTGTAAGTGTTGCAATGGAAATTGCAAAAGCAAAAAAAGAAAATCCAATGGAGGTGGCAGAAAAAATAAAAAGCAAATTAAAGGGAGAATATTTTGAAAAAATAGAGATTGCCTATCCTGGGTTTATTAATTTTTACATATCAAAAGAATATTATTATTCAAAGATTGAAGAAGTTTTTGAAAAACAAAATAATTTTGGACAATTTCCTAGTAAAAAAGAAAAAATACAAGTTGAGTTTATTTCTGCAAATCCAACAGGACCATTAACAGTCGGAAATGGAAGGGGAGGTCCTTTTGGTGATGTTTTAGGCAATATCTTAAAAAAGTATGGCTACAATGTTAAAAAAGCATACTATATTAATGATTACGGCAAACAAATTCTTTATTTAGGACATTCTATAATAGGAAGTGAAGAAGCAAAATATTCTGGAGAGTATATTGATAAATTAAGAAAGAGAATAAAAGAAAAGAACCCCTATAAAGCAGGAAAAATTGCGTCAAGAATTATTATGGAAGAAATGATAAAAAAGACGATTAAGAAAATGGGCATTAAATATGATGACTGGTTTAGAGAAAGTGAATTATATAAAAAAGGAGAAGTTGAAAAGGTTTTAGATTATTTAAGAAAAGCGGGATTAACGTATGAGCAAGAAGGTGCAGAGTGGTTTATGTCCAGAGCTTTTGGTGATGAGAGAGACAGAGTGATTGTTAAATCAAATGGAGAAAATACATATTTATTGGGAGATATTGCTTATCATCGTTACAAATTTGAAAAACAAAAGTTTGATAAGGTAATTAATATCTGGGGGGCAGACCATTTTGGAGATGTTCCAGGATTAATTGCAGGGACAGAGGCATTAGGGCATATAAACAAATTAGAGGTGATATTACTTCAATTTGTAACAGTTCAAAAAGATGGCAAAACACTAAGAATGTCAAAAAGATTAGGAACAGCAATAACAATGGACGATTTATTAGATGAGATTCCAGTTGACGTCATTAGATTCTTTTTTCTACAAAAATCATCAGATACACACCTTAATTTTAATATGGATTTAGCGAAAGAGCAGTCAGAAAAAAACCCAGTTTATTATATTCAATATGCTTACGCAAGAATATCAAGTATATTAAGAAATTCAGGAAAAACAAAGATAAATAAAATTAAAAATATTGAATTATTGACTCACAAAAGGGAGTTAGAATTAATTAAGCAAATAGTGAGATTGCCAGAAATAATTGAAGACATAGCTAATGATTATGAAGTTCATAGAATTACTCAATATGCAATTGATTTAGCAACTGCTTTTCATAAGTTTTACACTGATTGCCAGGTTTTAACAGATGATAAAAACCTTAGAGAAGCAAGATTGGGGCTTGTTGCATTATCAAAAATAGCCCTTAAAAATACATTGGATATTATGGGAATATCTGCTCCAAGTAAAATGTGAACTGCTGTGGAAATATTAAGCATAATTTGATATGATTAACGTATGAAAATAGCTGAAAAATTAAGCAAAACTTTATTTTGGGATGTTGATATAAAAAAACTTGATAATGAAAAAAGTAAACATTTTATTATTGGGAGAGTTTTAGATTTTGGTACACTAGAAGATTGGAAAATCATCAAAGACTTTTATGGTATTACAACGATTAAAGAAGTTGCGGAAGGGCATAATTTTTCAAGCAAAAAGAACATTAATTTTTGGTCAATGATATTAAATTTTTCAAAATCAAAATGGAGCCAATCACAAAGAAAACCAAGTATGTTTTGGAGACGCTAAATAATTCAGGAATTACTAAAGATTTTACCTTGCTAAAGGAACGGCATTAGCTCTTCAAATAGGACATCGATTATCAATTGACCTTGATTGGTTTTCGCCTAACTTTAAATATAATCCTAATTTTAGAAAAAACTTTCTGAATTAGGAAATTTAGTTATTAACGAAGAGTTAGAAGATACTTTTGATGGCAGTTTAGATGGTGTTAGAATTAGCTTTTTTAATTATCCTTATCCCTTGATTGGGCCAACAATTCAATATATGTCTAATGTTCGTTTAGCAAGTAAAGAAGATATTGCAGTTATGAAATTAGAAGCAATTGCTGGAAGGGGGGACTTAAGGACTTTATTGATATTCATTTTTTACTTCAATATTTTACACTGGAAGAAATTTTTAAAAAATTAGAAGAAAAATTTAAGGGTTTTGATTATAATAAAATGCATCTAATTAAATCATTAAATTATTTTGACGATGTTAAGAAAGGTGAAATGCCTCAAATGATAAAAGATATTGATTGGGAAGAAATCAAAAAAGAAATACGAAAAGCTACGAGACAGATGGTAGATTAACTTTATTGCTTTTACTTGTGAAATCTGCTATTTTTACTATATGAAACTAAAAAATAAGTATATCCTCTTAAGGCATGGTAAAAATATNNAAATTAAAAGACATAATCTATCATTTTCCTGATGATAATCCACCTTGTCAATTAATTGAAGAAGGAATTGAGGAAGCAAAAAGAGCAAGTGAAAAAATAAAAGAGAAAAATATAGACTATATTTATTGCTCAGATATTTTAAGAGCTAGACAGACTGCTAAAATAGTCGCAGATATTATTGGTTTTGATAGTGAAAAAATAATATATGATACACGATTAAGAGATATTAATTGGGGTATTTTTGGAGGGAAACATAAGGATGAAGCATGGGCTTTTTATGGAGGAGACAAAATGAAAAAGTTTGATGTTCCTACTCCTCAAGGAGAAACATGGAATGATTGTAGAAAAAGGATGATAGATCTTTTGCAAGAGATAGAAAGAAATAATGAAAATAAAAATATACTAATAATATCTCATGGTGATCCTTTATGGCTTTTAGAAGGTTATATCAAGGGAATAAGTGATGAGGAGTTAGTAGAAAAAAGAGCAGAAATAATGATTCAAACAGGAGAAGTAAAAGAAATATGAACAGAGAAGAAAAGATATTAGAATATTGGAAAGAAAATGATATTTTTCATAAGTCAATTGAGAATAGATCAGATTCTCCTTATTTTAGTTTTTATGATGGTCCTCCTTTTGCAAGTGGAAAACCACACTATGGTCATATTTTAGCAACAACAATAAAAGACACAGTTTTAAGATATTGGACGATGAAAGGATATCAAGTTCCAAGGCGTGTTGGCTGGGATTGTCATGGTCTTCCAGTAGAAAACTTAATTGAAAAAGAATTAGGAATAAATACTAAAAAACAAATTGAGGAAATTGGAATAGAAAAATTCAATGATTATTGTAGACAATCGGTCTTTACTTGTGTTGATGATTTTCAAAAAACTCTAGAGAGAGTGGGACGTTGGGCTGACTATAGTAATGCATATTCTACAATGGATAATAATTACATTGAATCGGTTTGGTGGGTTTTCAAGCAATTATGGGATAAACAATTAGTAGAAAGAAATTATCGTGTTTCTCCATATTGTCCTCGTTGCGGAACCACATTATCTAATTTTGAAGTCAATCAAGGATATAAGGAAGTAAAAGACAAGTCAATTTATGTTAAATTCAAAGTTGAAGAAGGTCTATATTTTTTAGTTTGGACAACTACTCCATGGACACTTCCTGGTAATATTGCTTTAGCTGTAAATAAAGATATTGATTATGTCTATATCAAATCAAACAATGAAACATATATTATTTCAGAAAATAGATCTTCTATTGTAGAAAATGGAAATGTTATTAAAAAAGTTAAAGGTAGTCAGTTAGTAGGTATTTCCTATGAGCCATTATTCAATTATATTTCTAACAATTATTGCAAAGTTTTGCCGGCTAATTTTGTTTCAGACGAAGAAGGAACAGGGATAGTGCACATTAATCCAATGCACGGAGAAGACGATTTTAATATTGCTAAAGAGTATAATTTAAGATCAGAACATTTGATTAGTCCAGATGGAATATTTAAGGATGGTGATTATAAGGGGTTGTTTGTGATGGACGCTAATTCTCAAATAATCAAAGATTTGAAAGAAAGAAATATATTATACGCTGAAGAATTAGTTACCCATGATTATCCTCATTGTTGGAGATGCGATTCACCGTTACTATATTATGCGATTGAGAGTTGGTATGTTTTAGTAACAAAAATCAAAGATCAATTAATTGAAAATAATAAAAATATTCACTGGGTTCCTCAAAATATTAAAGAAGGAAGATTTGGCAAGTGGTTAGAGGGTGCTAGGGATTGGGATGTTGCTAGAAGCAGATTTTGGGGAGCACCAATTCCAATTTGGGAATGTGAATGTGGTGAAAAAAGATGTATTGGTTCGGCAGAAGAATTAGGCAATCCAAAGGATTTACATCTTCCATATATTGATGACATTAAATTAAAATGTTCTTGTGGAAAAGAAATGAAGCGAACACCAGAGGTTTTTGATTGCTGGTTTGAATCGGGCTCAATGCCTTATGCTCAATGGCATTATCCTTTTGAAAATAAGCAATTAGTAGAAAAAACATACCCTGCTGATTTTATAGCTGAAGGATTAGATCAAACAAGGGGATGGTTTTATACGCTTCACGTTTTAGCAACTGCGCTAACTCTTGAAGACATTGGATTAGGAAGATCACATGGAGCATTCAAAAATGTTATTGTTAATGGGCTAGTGTTAGATGACAAAGGAAGAAAATTAAGTAAGAAACTGAAGAACTATCCCGCACCTGATGAGATATTTGATTCTTTTGGGGCTGATGCATTAAGATATTTTTTACTTGCCTCAACATCAATTGGAGAAGATTATCGCTTTTCAAAAGATAAAGTAAAAGAATATTGGAGAAAAGTTATATCCGGAATAGATAATTGTTTTATTTTTTATGAGACATATAAAAAAGAAAGTTTTGGTGATGGAACTGATAGTTTGTTAGATAAATGGATAATTTCAAAAACAGAAAAATTAAATAGAGATGTCATTAAATGGATGGATAGATATGAATTAACAAAAGCGTCAAGATTGTTTAATGATTATATTGACGATTTATCAAATTGGTATATTAGGAGATCGAGAAGAAGATTTCAAAAACCAGAAAGTGAAAAAGAAAAAGAAGAAGCAACATATACTTTGCACTATGCAATATTTAAACTAATTAAATTGATGGCACCATTCACGCCGTTCATTACAGAGGAGATTTTCTTAAAAATGAATAGTGGAGAAAGTGTCCATTTGTGTGACTATCCAGAACCCAATCTTGATTTAATAGATGATCAGTTAGAGCAAGAGATGGAAAATGTAAGAAATATTGTTAATTTAGGATTAGCAGAAAGATCAAAGCAAGGAATAAAGGTAAGACAACCTCTTTTATCCCTTAGCGTTAAGGAATTAAAGATAGATAAGGAATTGATTGATTTAATAAAAGAAGAAATTAATGTTAAAGAAGTTAAGGAAGACAAAAAAATAAGTGAAGATATCAAATTAGATACAACAATTACACCCGAATTAAAAGAAGAGGGCAATGTTAGAGAGATTATTAGGCAAATTCAGCAGATGAGAAAAGATAATGGATTTATTCCTGAAGATAGGATTAATATTTACTATGCTTCAAATGAGTTTTTTGATATAATACTTGAAAGAAACAAAGAACATATTTTAAGGGAAGTTTTAGCGGACAAGTTTATTTTATCTAACGATCAATTAAAAGAAATAAAGATTGATAATAATAAAATATACTTAAATATTAAAAAAATATGAATGATGAAGAACTATGGGAAATAGAAAATCCTCAGAATCCTTGGTTAATTAAAGAAGAAGAGCAAAAAGATGTTCAAAGAGAAGAAAAATTAACAAAAGAAAAAGAATCCCCAACATTCTTTAGGGGTGGAGAAAAAGTAGAAAAGAGAAAGATTATCAGAGAAATTGAAAAAGGAAAGGGGGGATGGCAGGATTCTGACAGTAAAGAAATGCTTGAAATATTTGAAGAGCACACAAAAGGAAGAACACATTTAAACAAAGATGATATCAATAGGATTATTAATTCTCTTGAAAGAGGGATTGCGTATAAAAATGAAAGCGAAAAGAAAATAATAAAAAAGATTACATCAAAACTTAAAGAATTAATATAATGAAAAAAAGAACGATACTATTTTTACTAATTTTAATTGCCGGAGGAANNAAGCTTTGCTTATTTGTCTTGGCAAAATATGTCTTTTTCTAAAGAGGTTTTAAAAATTGAAATATTAGCTTCAGAAAAAGCAAATGTTGGAGAAGAAATCGAATACATTGTTAAAATTAAAAATAATGGAAATATTAGATTAGAAAATCCTGAACTGATATTTGAGTATCCTGAAAACTCAGTAATTTCTAACGGAGCAAGAATCAGAACAATGTTATCAAATGAATTGGGCGGAGATATTTATCCTGGAGAAGAGAGGACATTCAGGTTTAAGGCAATTCTTTTAGGTCGGGAAAAAGACGTTAAAATTGCTAAAGCAAGTATTTCTTTTCAGCCAAAGGATTTAAAAACAAGAAGTGAAGTTTCAACTACTTTTACTACTATTTTAGGCAATACACCAATTAATCTTTCAATAGAGGTGCCCAATAAGGTTGGTGCAGGCAAAGCAATTTCTTTAAGAGTTAATTATTCTTCTAATGTTGATTATCCATTAACTGATTTGACTTGCTATATTACTTATCCTTCAGGATTTGATTTTCTTTATTCTCAACCAAGAGGAATAGATAATACACAATTTGATATTGCATTATTGGGCGAAGCTAGCTCAGGTAAAATAGATATTTCGGGAATACTAAATGGAGAATCATCTGAGCAAAAAGTTTTTAAAGCAAAGATTGGAATATGGCAAAATGGAAATTTTATTTTATTAAAAGAGGCGATTAAGAGTGTTGAGATTAGTTCACCATCAATTTATTTAACTCAAAGAGTAAATGGTAGTTCTGATTACGCTTCATTTCCAGGAGAAAAACTTCACTACGAAATAATTTTTCAAAATATTGGAGATCAATCATTAAGGGATCTTGCGCTAATTACAAGAATAGAAGATAAATATATTGATGTAGATAGCATTGAAGTTGAAGGAGGAAGAATTGAAGATGGCTCAATTATTTGGGAAGCGAAGGACTCAGCTGATTTATCTTTTTTAGATATTGGTCAAATTGGTAAAGTAGAATTTTGGGTAAATACTTTAGAAGAAATCAAGATAGATGATTTAGAGAATAAAAATCCTACCATTAAAAATACAGTAACAATCGGAGAGACAAGGCAGGACTTTTTAACAAGAATAGAATCAAATATTGGTATTACTCAAAAGTTCTATACGGATAATAAATATTTTGAAAATAGTGGTCCATATCCATTACAAACTGGACAAAGAACATATTTAACAATAGAGTGGTCTGCTACTAGCACATTTAACGATATTAATAATGCTAGAATTATTACTGCATTGCCAGAGAGTATTACTTTTGAGAATAAAACATACTCAAATGATGAAATGGAAATAATATATAATGAAGAAACAAGTGAGGTTATTTGTAATGTTGGCACTATTCCTGCTGGTTCAGGAACAATTAAAGAGCCAAAGATTTGTGCCTTCCAGGTTTCTATTCAACCAGAATTAGCTGATGAGGTAATTATACTTTTAGGTGCCGCTCAATTATCTGGAATAGATCAGTGGACAGGAAAAACATTAACAGCTAAGACAGATATTCTTTATGCTCAGATGAGTTTTTAATAAAATATGGAAAATAATAATTTTGATAAAATAATATCGTTTACGAAAAGAAGAGGGTTTGTTTTTCAGTCATCAGATATCTATGGAGGCATAGGTGGTTTTTACGATTTTGGACCTTTAGGAGTAGAGCTTAGAAATAATATTAAAAATAGCTGGTGGAATTATATGGTTCAAAAAAGGGAAAACATCTTTGGATTGGACTCTTCTATTATTATGAACCCAAATGTCTGGAGGGCCTCGGGACATATTGAAACATTTTCAGACCCATTGTCAGAGTGTAAAAAATGTCACAAAAGATTTAGAACAGACCACTTAAAAGAAAACAAGTGTCCCGAATGTAATGGCGATTTAATGGAGCCAAGAAACTTTAATTTAATGTTTAAGACATTTATTGGTCCTGTTGAAGATGATACAAGCATTGCTTATTTGAGACCAGAAACAGCTCAAGGAATATTTGTTAATTATAAAAATATATTGAATACTCAAAGAACAAAGATTCCATTTGGTATTGCTCAAATTGGGAAGGCCTTCAGAAATGAAATTACTCCTGGTAATTTTATATTTAGAATGAGGGAGTTTGAACAAATGGAAATGGAATATTTTGTTAAGCCAGGAAAAGAAGACGAAGCATTCAAATATTGGATAGAACAAAGGGTTAACTGGTACACCAATGTTTTAGGAATTAAAAAGGAAAATTTAAGAGTAAGAGAACAAGAAAAAGATGAATTAGCTCATTATGCAAAAGGATGTGTTGATATAGAATACAATTTTCCTGTTGGTTGGTTGGAGATTGAAGGAATTGCTAGTAGAGGTGATTTTGATTTATCTCAGCATCAAAAGTTTTCAGGAGAAGATCTTAATTATTTTGATATTGAGACAAAAGAAAAATATCTTCCATCTGTTATTGAGCCCTCATGCGGGCTAGATAGGATATTTTTAGCAGTTTTATGTGATGCATTTAATGAAATTGAAGGGGGAAGAACTCAAGAATCTGAAGAAAAGGAATTCTTATTAAAATTAAAAAGTAACATTGCTCCAGTTAAAGTTGCAGTTTTGCCACTTGTTAAAAATAAAGAAGAGATAACCACCAAAGCTAAAGAAGTTTATAATATGCTAAAAGATAATTTTTCTTGCCAGTATGATGAAACGGGGGCAATAGGAAGAAGATATAGAAGACAAGACGAAATTGGAACGCCTTGGGCGGTAACGATTGACTTTGAAAGCATTGTTAATAACGATGTAACACTAAGAAATAGAGACACAATGGAACAACAAAGAGTAAAAATAAGTGATTTAATCTCTATAATAAATGAAAATTAATATCCCCTACACATTAAATATAATGTTGCCAATTATAGGGTGGTCAATACTTTGTAGTGCCTTTTCTTTTTTTCTAATATTATCTCTTGCAAGTTTTGAATTAGAGGTCACAAAAAAAACCTTTCTTTATGCTTTTCCTGTTTTAGTTTTAGTTTTCGGTTTTTTAGGAGTGATAAGGTATGGAGGTGCAAAGTTTTGGTTTGGAGAAGAAATTAAAATAATAAATGAAAATGTTTCTTCAAGTGGGGAGTTTTTATCTTTTGGAACGGATACTATTAAGAAAATATTTAATTCTTTAGTTTATATATCTAGAAGTACAACAATTAATGTTTTTGCCGGAGGACTTTCTGTTTTAGTTTTAATGATTTTAGCATTATGGGTTAATCAAGCATCATCATTTGATTTAATGATTGTTGTTGTTGGTGGTGTGATAGCAATTTTCTTTTCTTGTGCTTTTGCCACCTTCTTTTGTCAGCAGGCAATGTTTGATGCAGTAAAAGAGTGTAGAAGAATACTAATAGAAAGAGGTGAAGACACTGAAGATGTTATTTTATCAAGTATTGCCCCTAAGTTTTATTTCCTTTTTTTTCTTCCATTTTTTACTATTTTAATAGTTTTTCTTTTTATACCATCATTTAGTTTTAATGCGGCAATGCTTTGCTTTGTTGCCTTATTGATGACATTCATCATTGACAAAACTTTATTTTCCTATATCTCTAACTCATTAAATGAACTTCAGGGATTTGCCAAGGAGCTTCCTGTGGGAGAAAGAGCTGTTTTTATTACTGGTAGTTTGGATAAAGAAATTGTTAGTTTATCAGAAGCGTTAAATAAAGCGTCAGAACAAATTTATTCTTCAAAGAAAGAGTTAGAAAAATCAAAAGAAGATATGGCTAAAAGAGTAGAAGAGCTAGAGAAGTTTTTTAAACTTACAGTAAATAGAGAATTAAAAATGATAGAATTAAAAAAAGAATTAAAAAAATGTATAGAAAAACAAAACTTAAAAACGGATTAAGAATAATTACAATTCCTCAAAAAGAAACTAAAGCGACAACTGTTTTAGTTTTAGTTGGGGCAGGATCTAAATACGAAACAAAAAATGTCTCGGGAATTTCTCATTTCTTAGAGCATATGCTTTTTAAGGGAACAGATAAAAGAAAAAGCCCAATGGAGGTTGCAGAAGAATTAGATAAAATTGGTGGGGAATTCAATGCTTTTACAGGAGAAGAATATACTGGATATTATGCAAAAGTAAATTATTCTAATTTTGATATTGCATTAGATTGGGTTTCTGATATATTTTTGAATTCAAAACTACCAAATAAAGAATTATTAAAAGAAAGAGGGGTGATTATTGAAGAAATTAATATGTATAGAGAAAATCCGATGATGTATATTGGGGATTTATGGAAAAAAGTTCTTTATGGTGATCAACCAGCTGGTTGGGATATTGCGGGGACAACAAAAAGTGTCTTAGCAATTGAAAGAAGTGATATCAAAAAATATATGGATGATCACTATATTGCTTCAAATACAATAGTTTGTGTTGCTGGTAATATTGATGAGAAAAAAACAATTGAGAAGATTAAAAAATATTTTTCAAAGATAAGTAATAAGCAAAAAAAAGATAAGGTGGGGGTAATTGAAAAACAAAATAAGCCACAAGTTAAAACAATTTATAAGAAAACAAACCAAACAAATATTGCTTTGGGGGTAAGGGGCTATGATATCTTTCATTCTCATAAAATTACATTAGATGTAATGTCTGTAATATTGGGAGGATCAATGAGTTCAAGATTATTCAAAGAGATTCGTGAAAAGTTAGGAGCGGCATATTATGTAAGAACATATAATTGTTCTGATACTGATACTGGTTCATTAGTTACTTTTGCTGGGATAGATAATAAAAAACTAGATAAAGTTATAGAGACAATACTAAAAGAATATAAAAAACTAACTAAAATAAAAGTTTCAAATGATGAACTTAAAAAAGCAAAAGAGTGCATTAAGGGTAGAATGATATTAAAAATGGAAGCATCCGATGAGCAGGCATCTTTTTATGGTATGCAAGAATTATTAAAAAATGATATAACTTCAATGGAGGATATATTTAAGAAAATAGACAATGTATCTTCAGAAGATATTATTAATGTTGCAAAAGATATTTTCAGAAATGAAAAATTAAATATGGCTTTAATCGGACCATTTAAAAATAAAGAAATAAAATTATGAATACAATAGATATCTCATGGCGAACAATTTTTAAGATTATTTTTGTAGTATTTCTTCTCTATATAGTATTTCTTTTAAAAAGCATAATCGGTTGGATTGTTTTAGCTCTTGTTATTTCAATTCTTATTAATCCCCTTATTGATTTTATAAAAATTAATAGAGTGGTCTCTTCAGTAATTGTTTATTTTGCACTTTTGTTTATTTTAGGACTATTTTTCTTTATAATAATTCCTCCATTGATTGTTGAAGTTCAATCATTTAGTAATGTTTTTGGAGATTATTTAGAAAAGATACCAGTTTTTTTAAGTCAGATAGGTTTTGATTATTCTCCTAAGGGACTTTACGATTTAGGAGCTCAATTTAATGAAACATTAATTAAAATATCATCTAATATCTTTAATATTTTTGCCGGATTGTTTGGAAGTATTTTTGCCGGAATTACTGTTTTTACCTTAGCGTTGTTTTTCTCAATTGAGAAGTTTGATATCCTTAAAGGAATTAGAATGATTACTCCTAAAAAATTTGAAGATCAGGTATTAAGTAGATGGGAAAGAAGTCAAAAGCATGTTGTTGGATGGTTTGGCAGTAGAATAATATCATCTATTTTTGTAGGCGGGATGACTTTTGCCTTTTGTGTAATTTTAGATATTAAGTTTGCTTTAATATGGGGACTATTAGCAGGGATATTAAATATTATTCCAATAATTGGACCGGTTGTTGCTGGAATACTAGTTGCTTTGTTTGTTTTTTTTGATTCGATTCCTAAGGCAATTGCTATTACAGTTTTTTCAATTATTATTCAACAAATTGAAAGCAATGTTTTAATGCCGGTGTTGGCTAATAAAATAAATGGATTGCCAGTTTCACTTGTTTTAATTTCTGTTTTAATTGGTGGTGCTCTATGGGGGATTATGGGTGCTATTTTAGCAATTCCAGTAGCGGGAATTCTTTTTGAAGGTTTGAGAGATTATTTAAAAAGCAAGGGAGAATGAAAAAAGTTTTTGTTTCTACGTCAATCCCCTATGTTAATGCATCTCCACATTTAGGACATGCTTTAGAGCTTGTCCAGGCCGATGTGATTGCAAGACATCACAGATTATTAGGAGATAGAGTTTTCTTTTTGTCGGGAACAGATGAGAATAGTTTAAAAAATGTAAGAAGTGCTGAAAATGCAGGTGAAAATGTAGCCGATTTTGTTTATAAAAATTATCTTAATTTTTACAACTTAAAAGAAGTTTTGAATATTAGTTTTGATGATTTTATAAGAACAACTGAAAAAAGACATTTTGATGGTGCTCAAAAGTTATGGATGGCTTGTAAAAAAGACATATACAAGAAAAAATATAGTGGTCTTTATTGTGTTGGATGCGAAGAATATTATAAAGAAGATGATCTTATTGATGGACTATGTCCTGAGCATAAAGTGGCGCCAGAATTAATTGAAGAAGAGAATTATTTTTTTAAGCTATCTAATTATCAAGAAAAAATAAAAGAACTAATTGAAAAAGATGAAGTTAAAATTATTCCTCAATCAAGAAAAAATGAAATACTTAGTTTTATTAACTCTGGATTACAGGATTTTTGTATATCAAGAACGAGTGAGAGGGCAAAAGGTTGGGGAATAGATGTTCCGGGAGACGAAACACAAAAAATGTGGGTTTGGTTTGATGCGTTATCAAATTATATCAATGCTCTTGGGTATGGAAGTAATAATGAATCTAAGTTTTTAGAGTTTTGGCAAAATAATGATTTAAAAATTCATATAATAGGTAAAGGAATAAATAGGTTTCATTCTGTTTACTGGCTTGCGATGTTGCTTTCAGCAGGAATTAGTTTGCCTAAAACACTATTTGTTCATGGTTATATCACAGTTGACGGTCAAAAAATGTCAAAAAGTTTAGGCAATGTTATCAATCCATATAATTTAGTAGAAAAATATGGTTGTGATGCTGTAAGGTATTTTCTATTAAGAGAGATTCCAGCTCTTGGTGATGGTGATTTTACTTTTGAAAAGTTTGAGAAGAGATACAACTCTGATTTAGCTGGTGGAATAGGAAATCTGCTATCAAGGACTTTAGTAATGATAAATAAAAAAAATGTTATTTTTAATAGGAATCCTGAAGCAATTTTTGTTGATAAAAACCAAGAAGTAAATAAAAAAATAAAAGACAATTTTATTCAATTTAATGATACCCTTAGCGAGATTTGGGAATTAGTTTCTTTCTGTGATAAATACATTGAAGAAAAGAAACCTTGGGCAATTAAAGACAAAGATGAAAATGAAATAGTTTTTTCTAATATAATTTATTCATTGAAAAATATATCTCAAATGTTAAAACCATTTTTGCCCGATACTGCAGAAAAAATAGAAGAACAAATTAAAACACTTAGACCGGAGCCATTATTTCCAAGGATATGATAATTGATACTCACGCACACCTTAATTTTTTAGAATTTGATAATGATAGAGAAGAACTGATTAAAAAATTAATTGAAAATAATTATCAAGTAATTAATATTGGAACAAACAAAGAAAGCTCAAAAAAATGTATTTCTTTAGCAAGGAATTGTGTTTATGCTTCAGTTGGTCTTCATCCGTTAAATGTACAATCAGCTCTGAAGCTGAAAGATGATTTTGATAAAAAAGAAGATGACTTTGATTACAATTATTACAAAGATTTGTCTCAAGATAAAAACGTTGTTGCAATAGGTGAGATAGGTCTTGATTATTGGTACAGGCCCAAGGGAAAAGCTAAAAGAGAAGAATATATTAATAAACAAAAAGAAATCTTTGAAAAACAACTGGATCTAGCTAAAGAAGTTAATTTACCAATAGTTGTTCATTGTAGAAATGCATTTGATGACTTAATTGATATATTATCAAGGAAAAATATTCCAGGAGTAATTCATTGCTTTACAGGAAACAAAGACAATGTAGAGAGCTTGCTTGAGTTGGGATATTTTTTTGGCATCAATGGTATTATCTTCAAGGTCAACTTAGATGATTCTATTAGGGAAATTCCTTTAGAAAAAATGCTATTAGAAACAGATTGTCCCTATTTGTCTCCCCCTAATTTTGAAGAAAGAAACAATCCTTTTTCAATAGAGTTAATAATTGATGAAATATCAAAAATTAAAGGTATTTCAAGAGAGGAAATAATTGAAAAAACAACTCAAAATGCTAAAAACTTGTTTAGGATATAGATATTTCTTTTTCTGTTGATTTTTGGTATAATCCGAATATGGAAAACATAACAATAGGATATGTATTACATATACTAAGAGCGATATTATTTGGTGTTGCAGTTGGATATTCAATGTCTTTCTTTTTTAGATATTTTAAACCTATCACGGAGAATTTATTAGGAGGGAAAAGAATAAATGTTGATTTGTGGTGGTGGTCAGGGATAGTGATATCAGTAATATTAGGAATATTAGTAATGTTAATTCTTTTATGAAATACGATTTTAATAAAATAGAAAAAAAGTGGCAAAATTATTGGGAAAAAAATAACTGTTATAAAACAGATATTAATTCTGATAAAGCAAAACTATATGTTTTAGATATGTTTCCTTATCCGTCAGGAGAAGGTATTCATGTTGGTCACTTAAAGGGCTATGTTGCTACTGATGTTTATTCAAGATATAAGAGGTTAAAAGGATTTAATGTATTACATCCAATGGGATGGGATGCATTTGGTTTGCCTGCAGAAAATTATGCTATCAAAAATAAAATTCATCCTAAAATAACGACTAAGAGAAACATAGAAAATATTAAACGACAAATGAATGATGTTGGTCTTAGTTATGATTGGGATAAAGAAATAAACACAACTGATAAAGATTATTATAAATGGACACAATGGATATTTATCAAACTTTTTGAAAATGGACTGGCTTACAAAAAATGTCTTCCCATTAATTGGTGCCCTTCTTGTAAAACTGGACTTGCTAATGAAGAAGTGGTTGATGGTAAATGTGAGAGATGTGGGACTCAAACAACAAAAAAAGATATTAATCAATGGGTATTAAAAATTACTGATTATGCCGAAGAGTTATTAGATGGGTTAGATGATATTGATTGGCCAGAAAAAATTAAAGAAATGCAGAGAAATTGGATTGGCAAGAGTGAAGGATTTGAGTTTGATTTTAAAATTGAGGATAAATTAGTTTCTGTTTTTACAACCAGAATTGATACGTTATTTGGTTGCACTTATCTTGTTTTATCACCTGAGCATCATTTAATTAACGAGCTTGATTTTGAGAATAAAAATGAAGTTAGCGATTATATAGAAAAAGCTAAGAATAAAAGCGAAAGAGAAAGAATTAGTGAAGTAAAAAACAAGACAGGAGTTGAATTAAAGGGGATTAAAGCAGTAAATCCTATTAATGGTAAAGAGGTTCCTGTTTTTGTTGCTGACTATGTCTTAGCTCATTATGGCACAGGAGCAATTATGGCTGTTCCAGCTCACGATGAAAGGGATTATGATTTTGCTAAAAAGTATAATTTAGAAATTATTGAAGTAGTGAAAGATGACATATTGATTAATTCAGGCCAATTTAATGGCTTAAAATCAGAAGAAGCAAAAGACAAAATAGGAGAATATCTGGGGGCTAATAAAAAAATAAACTATAAATTGAGGGACTGGATTTTTTCAAGACAAAGATATTGGGGGGAGCCAATTCCAATAATAAATTGTGAAAAATGTGGGCCGGTTGCGGAAACTAATTTGCCCTTAGAACTTCCTGAAGTAGAAAAATACGAACCAACGGGAACGGGAGAGTCACCTTTAGCAGGAATTGATTCTTGGGTTAATGTTAAGTGTCCTAAATGTGGTGGTGATGCTAAAAGAGAAACAAACACAATGCCTCAATGGGCTGGTTCTTGTTGGTATTATTTTAGATATCTTGATAATAAAAATAACGAAGCTTTTGTTGATAAAGAAATAGAGAAAAAATGGCTACCAGTTGATTTATATGTTGGCGGAGCAGAGCATGCAGTATTACATTTGCTATATGCTCGTTTTTGGCATAAGTTTTTGTATAATATAGGTGAGATTTCAACAAAAGAACCTTTTTATAAATTAAGAAATATTGGATTGGTTTTGGCTCATGATGGTCAAAAAATGAGTAAATCAAAGGGAAATGTTGTTTCTCCTGATGATGTTATTAAAAATTATGGAGCAGATACACTAAGGGTATATGAAATGTTTATGGGTCCATTTGAGCAATCTATCCAGTGGAATGAGCAAGGAGTAAAAGGAGTGCATAGATTTTTGAATAAACTATGGGGATTAGAAGTAAAAGAAACAAGTTCTCCGGAAGTCATAATTTATATAGACAAGATGATTGTTAGAATTGAAAAGGAATTAGAAAAAATGAAGTTTAATACACCAATAGCATTTTTAATGGAGTTTGTTGATTTTGTTTCAGACAAAGACCTGGGAAAAAAAGAAATGGAAAAGATACTGATAGTTTTTTCTGTTTTTGCTCCCCACTTTTGCGAAGAATTATGGAGTATGTTAGGAAATAAGGAAAGTATATTAAAGCAAGAATGGCCTAGCGTTAAATTGGTAGAAGATGAAGAATTTTATTTGATGATTCAAGTTGATGGTAAGTTGAGAGATAAAGCTAATTTTAATAATGACATATCAAAGGAAGAATTAATTGAGAAAGTTAAAGAAAGAGAAAAAGTTAAAAAATGGATAGAAGGAAAAGAAATTAAAGATATCGTCTATGTTCCTAAAAGATTAATAAATATAGTATTATGTGCGGAATNNGATTAAAACGTCTTGAGTATAGAGGTTATGATAGCTATGGAATTTGTTTTATTGAAAAAGATAAATACTCTTTATTCAAAAGAATTGGTAAAATTGAGAAAACAGAAAAAGAATTTTTAAGCAATAATTTTAAGGGCAATACTTGTATAGCTCATAATAGATGGGCAACAACCGGAATAGTAAGCGAAGAAAATGCCCATCCTCATTGCGATTGTAAGGAGGAGTTTTTTGTTGTTCATAATGGCATCATTGAAAATTATAAAGAGTTAAAAAATATTCTTATTAAAGAAGGACATATATTTAAATCAGAAACTGATACGGAAGTAATAGCTCATTTAATTGAAAAATATTATCAAGGAAACTTAGAAAATGCAGTTAAAAAATCTTTGAATGAAATTAGGGGAACGTATGGCTTGGTAGTTGCATCTACAAAAGAACCAGAAAAATTAGTAGTTGCAAGAATGTCTTCACCTTTAATTATTGGTGTCGGAGATAACGAATTTTTAGTTGCGTCTGATCCATCAGCAATAATTTCTAGAACTAGGCAAATCATCAATTTAGATGATGGTGAAATTGCTGTTATTAGAGCTGATGACATTCGTATTTACAAAGAAGAGAAAGAGTCAAAAAAAGATGTACAAACAATTGATTGGGATATTGAGGTAGCTCAAAAAGGTGGTTATGACCATTTTATGCTTAAAGAAATAATGGAAGAACCAAATGTTATTGAAGACGCAATGAGAGGTAGATTATTGGAAGAAGAGGGAATGGTTAAATTAGGGGGGCTTGAATCAGTAGAGAGTCAAATAAAACAAATTAATAGTTTGTGTTTAGTTGGTTGTGGCACGGCATATTATGCTTGCAAGGTTGGAAAATATATGATTGAAGAATATGCAGATATTCCAGTTGAAGTTGATTTTGGCTCAGAGTTTAGATACAAAAAGCCAATCGTTAAAAAAGATGGAGCCGTATTATTTGTTTCTCAATCAGGAGAAACTGCGGATAACTTATCTTGTCTAAAAGAAATGAAAGGAAAAGGTGTTTTAACGTTGGGAATTACTAATGTTGTCGGCTCATCTCAAGCAAGAGAAACAGATGCAGGAGTGTATACTCGTTCTGGTCCAGAGATTTCAGTTGCTTCAACCAAGGCCTTTTTAGGTCAATTAACAATTCTTGCTTTAATAACAATTTATTTAGGAAGACAAAGAAATATGTCAATGGTAATGGGCAGGAGAATAGTTTCTGAGTTAAAGAAAATACCAGACCTATCTAGAAAGATATTAGAGCAAAAAGAGGAGATAAAAAAAATAGCAGAGAAGTATAAAGAATATAAAAACTTTTGGTTTATTGGAAGAAAGTATAATTATCCTATTGCTCTTGAAGGAGCATTAAAATTAAAAGAAATTTCATATGTTCATGCAGAAGGCGTTGCTGGGGGAGAATTGAAACATGGTCCATTAGCATTAATAGAAGAAAGCTTTCCAACAATAGCAATTTGTCCAAGTGATTCAGTTTATGATAAGATGGTGTCAAATATAGAGGAAATTAAAGCAAGAAAAGGACCGGTGATTGCTATCGCGACAGAAGGCAATGAGGAAATTAAAAAAATAGTCGATGATGTAATTTATATCCCCAAGACATTAGAAATGTTAACACCACTATTGTCAGTTACCCCATTACATTTATTTGCTTATTATTTTGCAAAATCATTAAAAAGAGATATTGATAAGCCAAGAAATTTAGCTAAAAGCGTAACAGTTGAATAATATATATATGAAAAAAGATTACTCAATTTTAATAGGAGGAGAAGCTGGTCAGGGATCAAGAAAGGCCGGACTAATTATAGCAAAAATATTTAATCGGATGGGATATAATGTTTTTATTCATGATGATTATCAATCACTAATTAAAGGAGGTCATAGTTTTTCTCAAATTAGAGCATCAGATGAAGAGTGTTTGACTCATCGTAAAAAAGTTGATTTTATTTTAGCTCTTGATAAAAAAACTATTGAAAAACACAAAGCAATTCTTAACAAAGGAGGAATTATTATTTCAGGAGAAAGACCTTATGAAATAGTAAAAGAATTAAATGGTGGCAGAATAATGGGAAATATTGCGATGATAGCTATTTTTTCAAAACATATTGGCATTGATTGGAAAATCTTATCTAGCATATTAAAAAAAGAAATATCAAGAGATATTGAAAAAAATCTAGAAATAGCTAAAAAAGCATATAATGAAACAAAAGAATTATTTAAAATAGAAAAAATAAAAAACAAGGTTAGTCCACTTGTAACAGGCAATGAAGCTATTGCTTTAGGAGCAATTGATGCGGGACTAGATATTTATTCAGCTTATCCGATGACTCCAGCAACAAGCATACTTCATTATTTAGCAGAAAAAAGAAAAACTATAACTACTCAAGTAGAAAATGAAATAGCTGTTATCAATTCAATTATTGGTAGCGCTTATGCGGGAAAACGTTCAATGACCGGAACTTCTGGAGGTGGCTTTGCCTTGATGACAGAAGCAATTAGTTTTGCTTCTATAGCAGAAATTCCTATTTTAGTAGTTAATAGTCAAAGAGCTGGTCCTGCCTCAGGGGTTCCTACATATAGCGCACAAGGAGATCTTCTTTTTTCACTTAACTCTGGACATGGAGATATAGTAAGGTTTGTTGCTTCCCCTGGAGATGCTAATGAAGCATATTATTTGTCAGGAACTCTTTTGAATCTTGCTTGGAAATATCAAACACCAACAATTCTTTTAACAGACAAAGAATTGTCAGAGAGCACCTATAAATTTTACCCTAAAAAAATTAAAAAGGAAAAGGAATTGTTATGGGACAATAAGGGAGAATATGAAAGATATGCCCAAACTGAAAATGGAATATCTCCAATGGCTTATCCAGGAAAAACAATTGTTAAAGCAACAAGCTATGAGCATGATAGAAAGGGCTATACAACAGAAGACGCAGAAACAATTATTGCAATGCAAGACAAAAGATTAAGAAAATTCAAGGAAATGGAAAAAGCTTTAGACGAATTAGAAACAGTTAAGGTCTATGGAAATAAGAAATCAAAAAAAGCAGTAATTTGCTGGGGCTCAACAAAGGGAGCCGTTAAAGAGGCTTCTTTAAAATTAGGGTTAAAAGTAATTCAAATATTATTTTTACAACCTTTTCCAATTAAAGAATTAAAGAAGGCATTAAAAGGAGTTGATAAATTAGTTTCCGTAGAGTGTAATTCTACGGGTCAATTGTCAGTTCTTCTATCTCAAAATGGAATAAAAGTTGATAAACAAATTTTGAAATACGATGCGAGACCTCTCAATCCAGAAGACCTAGAATTAAAATTAAAAAAGATATGAAAATAGAAACAAATTATCCAAATACATGGTGTCCCGGTTGTGGAAATTTTGCGATTCTTGAAGCAATGAAAAAAGCTATTCAAGAAATAGGGCAAGAGAAAGTTGTCTTAGTTGCTGATATTGGTTGTAATTCTAAAATAGTTGATTACTTAAATGTCAGTAGTTTAGGATCTCTTCATGGAAGACCAATTCCATCGGCATCAGGGATTAAAATAGCTAACCCTGAATTAAAAGTAGTTGTTTTTACTGGTGATGGAGGATCTTTGAACGAAGGCATTTCTCATTTGATTCATGCCGCTAAAAAAAATACAGATATTACAGTTATAATGCACAATAACAGATTATTTGCTTTAACTACTGGACAATATACAGCATCTTCTCCAAAGGGATTTAAGGGCAAATCAACGCCTGATGGTTCAATTGAAGAGCCATTGAATACTTTAGAATTAATGATGGCGGCAAAAGCATCTTTTATTGGAAGAACTTATTCTTCAAAAATTGACTATACAAAAAAAATGATAATTGAGGCAATCAATCATAAAGGGTTTTCGTTTATAGAAGTTTTACAACCTTGTCCATCTTTCTTTAATACTTTTCAATTTTATAATGAAAAAGTATATGAAGCTGATGCAAATGAAAAATTAATCAAAGAGTGGAATTATGATGAGAAAGGCAGAATACCATTAGGTGTTTTTCATAAGGAAGAAAGACCAACATACGAAGATGAAATTTAATTTATTTTCAAACAAAAATATAGTTTGTATCGGTGGAGGTAATGCGATGCCTAAAACTGTTTTGAGGGGACTTAAAAATAAAAATGTTAATTTAACAGTTGTAAGTGCCGTTCTTGACTCTGGTGGTTCATCTGGAAAATTAAGGAAGGAATACGATATTATTTCTCCGGGCGATTTAAGACGAGCATTTTTAGAGCTTTGTAATTTGCCCGAAGAAGAAAAAGAACTATTAGATTTTCGTTTTCCTGAGGGAGAGCTATCTGGTCATAATTTAGGCAATTTACTTTTTACCGCATCATACTTGAAGGATAAGAAATATGGAGGAATATTTAAGAAAATGAATAGTCGCTTGATTGGAAATCATAAGATATTACCATCGACAATTTCCAAGTCCGACCTAGTAGCGGTATTAGAAAATGGAGAAGAAATAGTTGGCGAAGCAAACATTGATATTCCTAAACATAATTCTAAATTAAGAATTAAAAAATTATTTTTGAATCCGCCTGTTGGTGCTTGTCCTCAAACATTAAGAAGAATTAAAAATGCCGATGCAATAATTATTGGACCGGGAGATATTTTTTCTTCTTTAATGCAAGTTTTGTTAGTAGATGGAATAATAGATGCGATTAAAAATAGTAAAGCAAAGAAAATATATATTACTAATTTAATGACAAAAGATGGTGAATCAAATAATTTTAGTGTTAAGGATTTTGTGTTTGAAATAGAAAATTGTCTTGATTCTAAAGTTGACTATATTATTTACAACAACAATATGGCAAGTCAACAAATAGTAGATGATTACAGAAAAAACAATCCGCAATTTTTAGAAATGGTTGATTTTTCTTCTGTTAAAGATGATGATAGATATATTGGTAGCGATCTTCTTGGTGAAAACGGCATCGTTCATAGTCCAGAAAAATTAGCTCAAATAATATTAAAAATATGCAAGCAATAATTTTAGCGGCAGGAAATGGAATAAGATTTTTACCTCTTTCAAGCAATAAACCAAAGCCGTTGTTTAGCTTGTTTAATAAAAGCATTTTAGAGCATAACTTAAGCGAGCTTGAGGGAATTGTTGATGAAGTGATTATTGTGGTTGGCTATAAGAAAGAAATGATAATTGATAAAATAGGAGATAATTTTGATGGAATTAAAATAACCTATATTGAAGACAAAGCAATAACAGGAACTGCTTCAGCAGTAAAAATAACAAAAGAATTAATAAAAGATAATTTTATTCTTCTAAATGGAGATGATTTTTATTTCAAAGATGATATTAAAAAATTAAAAAGCCCAGGAATACTCGTCAGAGAACATCAAGATCCAAGTTCTTTTGGAGTAGTTATTAAGGAAAATGATTATTTGAAAGATATAATTGAAAAACCATCAGAATCAGTTTCTAATTTAGTTAATACTGGTCTTTACTACTTGCCAAAAGAAATTCTTGATATTGAGGTAGAAAAATCACCAAGGGGGGAGTATGAATTTACAGATTGTATTAAAAAATATAGCCACCAAGAAAAAATTGGTGTTTATGAAGCTGATTATTGGTTTCCTAATTCATATCCATGGGATATTTTTAATGCTTTTTCTTATTTGTTTTCAAAAGAAAAAAAAGAAAATAGCTTTAATAAGGAGAAAAATGTTATGATTTCAAAGGAAGCGGTAATTAAAAAAGGAACAATAATTAAATCAGGATCATATATAGAGGGAAAAGTTTATATTGGAGAAAATTGTGTAATTGGACCTAATTGTTATATTAGAAACGGGTCAGCTATTGAAAACAATTGTAAAATTGGTGCGAGTGTCGAAATAAAAAATTCAATTATTGGAAGCGGGACTAAAATAAATCACCTTTCCTATGTTGGTGATTCAATTGTTGGAGAAAATTGTAATTTGGGAGCAGGAACAATAACAGCTAATTTGAGACATGATAATTTAACTATTAAGGCTAAAGTAAAGGATAAATTAATTGATACAGGAAGAATAAAATTAGGAGCAATTATTGCTGATAATGTAAAAACAGGCATCGGAACATTAATTTATCCGGGGCGAAAGGTTCTTGAAAATACATTACCAGGGGAAAAAGTTGTTTAGTGCCGAAGGAGAGACTTGAACTCTCACGGGATTGCTCCCATGGCATTTTGAGTGCCACGCGTCTACCAGTTCCGCCACTTCGGCATCTAATTATACTTATCATAAAGTTTGTAAAATTAAAAGCGGTGTGATAAAATTACTTTAATGACTCGTGTTATTGCCATTGCTAATCAAAAGGGGGGAGTAGGAAAAACTGCAATAGCTGTTAATTTGCCGGTTTTTTTGACGGCATTTGGAAAAAGGGTCTTATTGGTTGATTTTGATCCTCAAGCAAATGCAACATTTTCTTTAGGAATTAAACCAAGAGAACTTTCTGTTTCTTTATATGAAGCTCTCTTGGGTCAAGTAATGCCAAAAGATATTATTAAAAACACTCCTTTTTTAGCATTTGATATTATGCCGACATCATATAATTTAGCGGGAGCAAATATTGAGCTGGTGAATATGAAAGATAGAGAATTTAAATTAAAAGAAGTAATTGATGTTGTTAAAGATGAGTATGATTTTGTTTTAATTGATTGTCCGCCAAGCTTAGGACTTTTAACGCTTAATGCTTTAATAGCCGCTGACGAAGTAATGATTCCTGTTCAATCAGAATATCTTGCTATGGAAGGTTTAGACCAATTGTTATATAATGTCAAATTAATCAATGAAAATTTAGGAAGAGATATTAAAATATTAGGAGCGATTTTAACGATGTATAATAAGAAGAATATAGTAAGCCAAAAAATAGCAAAGGATTTAAGAAGAAACTTTCCAGGATATGTTTTTGAAACAGTAATTCCGAGGGTGGTATCCTTGTCAGAAGCACCATCAACGGGAAAAACAATATTAAGACATTCTCCCAATTCAAAAGGTGTTCATGCTTTTAGAGAATTAGCACGTGAAATAATATCAAAACAATGATAGGAAAAGGAATAGAATCATTAATCCCTAAAAAGGATTCATCAACAAATGAAGAAAGAGTAAGAAAGGACTTTATTTTTTGGATTGAAACAGAAAAGATAAAACCAAATCCTTACCAACCAAGAAAGGAATTTGATGAGGATTCTTTACAATCATTGGCTGATTCTATTAAGAAATATGGAATGCTTCAGCCAATTATTGTTAATAAGATTGAGAAGAAAAATGAAAAAGGAATTTCTTGTGAATATCAAATTGTTGCTGGAGAAAGAAGATGGAGAGCGGCAAAAATGTTAGGATTAAAACAAATTCCTGCAATAATTAAAGAGCAGACAAACAGAGAAAGATTAGAAGTTGCGCTAATTGAAAACATTCAAAGAAAGAATCTTAATCCAATAGATAAAGCAGAGGCCTTTAATCAATTAAAAAAAGAGTTTGGATTATTGGATAGAGAAATTGCCAAAATCTCAGGATCAAGTAGAGAGGCCGTGACTAATACTTTAAGAATATTAGGATTGCCAGAGGAAGCTAAGGTCGCATTAAGAAATGGTGTTATTTCTGAAGGTCATGCAAAAGCATTATTAGGGGCAAAAGAAGCAAAATTAATTAATGAACTTTTAGAGGAAGTTATTTCTAATGGTTATTCTGTAAGAGAAACAGAAAGAAGAGTAAAAGAAAGAAATGCGGGAGCAATGGCAAAAAAACCAGAAATTAAGAAATCTGTTGAAAGTGGGGTAGATGAGTTTTTAGAAAAAAAAGTAAAACAAGTTCTTAATTTAGAAGATATTAAAATAGAAAAAAAGAGAAGCTTTATTCGACTAAGGTTTGATTTTAGTTCTGAAGATGAGATTAATCAGTGGCTAAAGAAATTAAGAAAATAATTATTTACAATTTTTGTTTGAGCATTTTTCCTTGCCATTTTTTTCTACCATTAGAGAATTACATTTAGGACAAAAGTTTCCTGTTGGTTTATCCCAAAGAGCAAAATTACAAT
>DDMA01000015.1:0-1330 GCA_002340425.1 Patescibacteria group bacterium UBA2558
GGGTTATCAACTTATCATTATCAATTTTCTTTGTATAAAGATAAAGAAATTAATCTAACTAATCCCTACTTAGTTGCTAATGAAGGTTCAAGTATGATTCTAACTTTTGCTGTAACAATGGGCATTTTAGGTGTTGTTTCATTATTGGCACTTCTTTTCTTTTTTTACTTCAAAGGATTTCAAGCATTTTTAGAAGAAAAAGACATTATTTTTCCTGTGGCTTTTTCCTTTTCTTTATTGTTTTTCTTTGCTCAAATAGATATATTTTTAATTTTAATATTTTTTATATTATTAAACTCATGGATCAAAGACAAAAAAGAAATTGGAATTAATAAGATTGTTATTATTATATTTTTGGCTTTCTTCGCTTTTGCTGGATTTAATTATTATAATTATATCAAGGCAGATAATCACTATAATCAATCATTAAATTATTTTGTTTCTGGTGAGTTATTGGGAAAATCTATAAATGAAATGGAAAAATCAATTCAATTTTTCGAATTAAGTGATTACTATATTGCATTATCAAAATTATATTTATTAAACGCAAGTCAATATTTTGAAGAGAGATGGGTGACTCAAGAAAAAATCAATGAACAAAGGAAGATGATTGAGGAGAATATTGCTCTTTCAGAAAAATATGCTAAAAAAGCGATAGAGATTGACGAGAATAATTTTCAAGCATGGCAGAAATTAGGATTCCTTTATGAAAATATTAACTTTCTAAATGAAGAAAAAACAGAAGATATTATTTATAATTATCAAAAAGCTAAACAATTAGCGCCACAAAACTATGATATTTATTATGCTTTAGGTAGGACGTATGAAGAAAGTGGAGAAAGGGATTTGGCATTAAAAGAATACAAAAAAGCAATTGAGCTAAATCCAAACGATAGTGAGTTATTAAATAAAATAAAAACATGGGAAGATTAAGGGAAAATGTTTTATTGTCAGAATATTCAACTTTTAGAATTGGAGGCATAGCAAGATATTTAATTGAGGTAGACAATGCCGAGGACCTTAAAAAGGTAATTCAGAAAGCATTAGAATTAAATTTACAATTCATAGTAATTGGTGGCGGAAGTAACATTCTTTTTTCGAGTAAGGGCTATAACGGTTTAGTTATTGTTTTTAAGTCAAATAATACTTTTTCAATCAATGATAACCTAATAGAAGTTGATGCAAGTGTTTCTCTTAATTATCTAATTAATAAACTAAATAACTATACTGGTCTTGAGTGGGCTGTTGGTATTCCTGGAACGGTTGCAGGGGCAATTAATGGCAATGCAGGAGCATTTGGTGGAGAAATGTCTGAATTAATAAAACAAGT
>DDMA01000015.1:1357-47906 GCA_002340425.1 Patescibacteria group bacterium UBA2558
TTAAAAAAGGATAGTGAAGAAAACGTTAAACAAAAAATAAAAAATAATTTAAGTAAAAGAATGTCAAAACAACCAAAAGGATTTTCAATCGGTTCTATTTTCAAAAATGGAGAAGATTTTTCTGCTGGTGAGTTGATTGAAAAAGCAGGACTTAAGGGATTACAAATTGGTGATGCTAAAATATCTGATGAGCACGCAAATTTTATTATTAATTTAGGCAAAGCAACATCAGATGATGTTTTAGAATTAATAAAAATTATTAAAAAAGAGGTCAAAGAAAAATTTTCAATTGATCTTGAAGAAGAGATAAAAATTTTTTAATAAAAACTATTGACAAATTTTTTTATAAAGGTGAAGATGTAAATAGAAAATTGGAATTTTTCATAAGAAGAAAAGGTCGATTAGTAAAGTTTAACTTTTTCTAAAAAAATGGCAGTAAAAAAAGCTGCAGCTAAAAAAACAGCTGCAAAAAAGGTAGTAAAAAAGAAAGCTCCAGCTAAGAAGAAAAAATAATTTCTTNNGTTTTAGGTATAATTTAAAAAATATGGAAATAAAAATTAAAGCAACTAATTTAGAGCTAACAGAATATTTAAGAAAGTTAGTTGATCAAAAACTTAAAAAGATAGGAAAGTTATTACCAGAAAACTCCGATTTAATTATGGAAGTTGAGCTTGAAAAGATAACTAAGCGTCATTCAAAAGGAGATATATTTAGAGCAGAGGCCCAAGTTCAAGTTCCTCAAGGGAAAATACTAAGAGCAGAATCAAGTAGAGAAAATTTTCGCTTATCACTAAATGATGTTAAAGAGCAGTTAATGCTACAGATAAAAAAGTATAAAGATAAGAATTCTGTTAAGAAAAGAAAAAAACTTTGACCTTTTTCAATTATTGATATAGTATTATACTATGTCATTTTTAGAGAAGTTTTTTGGCAATGCCAATGAAAAATATATCAAGAGTTTAGACCCGGTAATTCAAAAAATTAATTCTTTTGAGGATGATTTTGCTAATCTTTCTTTAGATGAAATTAAAGAAAAAATAAAAGAACTTAAGGAAAGATTATCAAAAGGAGAAACATTAGATGATGTTTTACCAGAATCATTTGCTCTAACTAGGGAAGTGAGCAAAAGAACATTAAACCAGAGACATTTTGATTGTCAGCTAATTGGTGGAATAGTCTTACATCAAGGTAAAATTGCTGAAATGAGAACTGGTGAAGGTAAAACATTAACAGCAACTTTGCCGTTAGCATTAAATGCCTTATCAGGAAAAGGTTGTCATTTAGTTACTGTTAATGATTACCTTTCAAGAAGAGATACTGTTTGGATGGGCCAAATTTATAACGCATTAGGGCTTAGTGTTGCTTGTATTAATCACGATCAATCATTTCTATATGACCCTAATTATAAAAAAGAAGAAGCTGATAAAGTAAGAGATGAATTAGGGAACTTTTTAGTTATTGAAGATTTTTTAAGACCATGCACAAGAAAAGAAGCATACGCGGCAGATATTACATATGGGACAAATAATGAATTTGGTTTTGATTACTTAAAAGACAATATGGTCTATGACTTAAAAAGTAAATCTCAAAGAGGATTTAATTTTGCTATTATTGATGAAGTTGATTCCATATTAATTGATGAAGCAAGAACTCCACTGATTATTTCTGCACCTGATGAGGAAAGTTCAAAATGGTATGGAGAGTTTTCAAGAATTATTCCTAAATTAAAGAAAGATGATGATTTTGAAGTTGATGAAAAGTTTAGAGCAGTAACATTGACTGAAAAAGGAATAGACAAGGTAGAAAGTATTTTAGCAATGGGTAATATATATGATGAGAGGGGCTCAAAATATTTACATCATTTGGAACAAGCTCTAAAAGCAGAGATTCTTTTCAAGAAAGAAAAAGACTATGTTATCAAAAATGGAGAAATAATAATTATTGATCAATTTACAGGAAGAATGATGCCTGGAAGAAGATGGTCCGGTGGGCTTCATCAGGCAATTGAGGCAAAAGAAGGTGTAAGGGTGATGCCAGAGTCAATAACATTGGCATCTATAACATTCCAGAATTATTTTAGAATGTATGACAAATTAGCTGGAATGACAGGAACAGCTGAAACATCTGCTGAAGAATTTGACAAGGTGTATGGGCTTGAAGTTGTTGTTATTCCAACAAACAAGAAGATTATAAGAAAGGACTTGCCCGATAAGATTTATAAAACAGAGGAGGCGAAGTTTAGAGCAGTTGTTAAAGAAATTAAAGAAAGGCACCAAAAGGGACAGCCAGTTTTGGTCGGAACTACATCAATTGATAAAAATGAATACTTAGGAGCATTATTAGAAAGAGAGGGAATTCCTCATAAGGTGTTAAATGCTAAACATCATGAACAGGAAGGTGAAATTATTGCCCAAGCAGGTAAAAAAGGTGCAGTTACTATTGCCACAAATATGGCTGGTCGTGGAGTAGATATTTCCTTAGGAGGAGTTCAAGCTTCACCAGAGGAGAGTGAAGAGGTCAAAAAATTAGGTGGTCTTTGTGTAATAGGAACAGAAAGGCATGAGGCAAGAAGAATTGATAATCAATTAAGAGGTAGAGCAGGAAGACAGGGCGACCCAGGAGAAACACAATTCTTTATTTCTTTAGAAGACGATGTTATTAGAATATTTGGAGGAGACAAAATAAAAGCATTAATGGAAAGATTTAACATTGATGAAGATACTCCAATTGAAAATGCTTTAATTTCAAGAAGTATTGAGTCGGCTCAAAGTAAAATTGAAGGATTTAATTTTGATTCAAGAAAACATGTTTTAGAATATGACGATGTTTTAAATAAACAAAGAAATACAATTTATTCAAAAAGAGATGAGATATTAGGTCGCGAAAACTTAAGAGATATGATTGTTCCCTTACTTTCTAAATACGGATATAGCGAAGATGATTATAACAGAAAGGAGAAAGAGGTTGGCGAAGAAAATATGAGACAAATTGAAAAAATAGCTGGAATTAGAGCAATTGATTCTATCTGGATTGAACATTTAGAAAATATGGAAAGCTTAAAAGATTCTGTAAGATTAAGGGCCTATGGGCAAAGAGACCCTTTAGTTGAATACAAAAAAGAGGGTCATAGGTTATTTAAGGAATTGTTAGAGAACTGTGAGCGTAATATGGTAGAAAGTATTATGAAAGCAACAATCAATATTCAGCCACTCCCTAATATAGAGGAATATTCTACTCCTAAAAACAAAACAGGGATAAGCAGAAATGATCCATGCCCTTGTGGTAGTGGAAAGAAATACAAAAAATGTTGTGGGAAATAACTTTGACAAAAAAACTTTAATAGTATAATCTACAAATGTTTAATAAGCATTCTGCTTTTGGGCAGTTTTTTTAAGTTATGGAAATAAGAAATATTGCAATCATCGCTCATGTAGACCATGGAAAAACCTCATTGACTAACTCTTTGATGAAACAATCAGGATTAGCCGAGGATAATTTTACTATGGATACAAATGAATTAGAAAAAGAAAGAGGCATTACAATATATTCTAAAAATACTTCAATTTTTTATAAAAATACAAAAATTAATATAGTTGATACTCCGGGTCATGCTGATTTTAGCTCAGAAGTTGAAAGAGTTTTAAGATCAATTGATTCTGTGCTATTAGTTGTTGACGCTCAAGAGGGTCCAATGCCTCAAACAAAATTTGTATTAAAAAAATCATTAGAGTTAGGATTAAAACCAATTGTTGTGATTAATAAGATTGATAAACCAGCCGCTAGACCAGATGAGGTTAAAGAAATGGTTTATGAATTATTTTTGGATTTAGGAGCTAATGATGAACAACTTAATTTTGAGGTTATCTATACAAACGGAAGAGATGGAATTGCTAAAAAGAATATTAATGACGAGTCCAATAATTTAGAGCCACTTTTGGACTTGATTTTAGAGAAAGTTGTCCCTGCCTCATCGGACGAATTAACTAATAAGGAGCTGAGAGCTCAACCATTTAATTTAGGATATGATAATTTCTTAGGAAGATTGGCGGTTTGTAGAATATATGAAGGTAAAATTAGAAAGAATGATGATGTTTTTGTTAAAAGTATTGATGGTCAATTAAGAAAAGGTAAAATTGTTAAAATGTTTACTTTTCATGGACTAGAAAAAGTGGAATTAGACGAGGCAATTGCTGGTGATATAGTTATTATTGCAGGAATACCGGATATATATATTGGCGAAACAATTTGTCTTAATCCAGAAGCGGAATTGCTTCCAATTATTCACATAGATGAACCAACAATTTCACTTAACTTTTTAGTTAATAATTCTCCTTTTGCTGGAAGAGATGGCAAGTTTGTAACGAATAGACAAATTAGAGAAAGATTAGAAAAAGAAACCGAAGTTAATGTTGGTTTGAAAATAGATTTTTCATCAACTGAGTATTACAAGGTTAGTGGAAGAGGAGAGCTTCACATAGCAATATTATTAGAAAAAATGAGACGAGAAGGTTATGAATTACAAATATCTAAACCACAAGTAATTTTCAAAGAAGAAAATGGGGAAAAGTTAGAGCCATACGAGGAAGTGATTATCGATGTTTCTAATGATATGTCAGGGGTAGTGATTGAAAAATTATCTAAAAGAAAGGGAACAATGATCGAAATGAAATCAGACACAATTCACACAAGAATAATTTTTGAAATACCAACAAGGGGATTATTAGGTTACAAGTCAGAATTTATTGTAGACACTCGCGGAGATGGCATATTATCAAGCAGAGTTATTGGTTTTAAAAAATATGCTGGGGAAATAGAAAAAAGAAATGTTGGTTCTATGGTATCTATGGCAACAGGAAAATCATCAGGTTTTTCATTATTTAATCTTCAAGAAAGAGGTGTGTTATATATTGGTCATGCAGAAGACGTCTATGAAGGAATGGTGATTGGTAATGTTTCAAAGGGTAATGATTTGACTGTTAATCCAACAAAAGGAAAAGAACTTTCTAATATGAGAGCATCTGGATCTGATGAAGCAATTAAATTAACTCCGCCAAATGTTTTAGATATAGAGAAAGGAATGAGTATTATGAATGATGATGAATACTTAGAAATTACTCCCAATTTTGTTCGCTTAAGAAAGCAATATTTGACTGAGATTGAAAGAATAAGACAAAAAAGAAAACAGTAATTATATTTTACTGAAGCTTACATTATCTTCTTCTAATTCTGCCCATACTTTTTCTACAGTCATATCAGGAAATTTTTCTTTAATTATTGATTCTGTTTTAAGCATATCTTTGACTTGCTTTTCTTTTTCTTCTTTATAGTCATTAAACTGATAAGATGTTTTATATGCTCCACAATCACTGTGATGAATTAAAATTACTTTTATGGAATGATGTAGGTTGTGCGATATTTCTATCTGTTTTAATAAATAATTATTTCCATCGGCAATTTCTTTGCTTGATCCAGCAACAGATACAATATCACATTTGCCGTAATTATTTTTTATAAAGTCATTTGTTTCATTGATTAATCTAAAATCAATACAGTGAAATACAATATTTTGACAATTGTGTTTGTTCATATTTTTAAATTAAATAATTATATACTCCTAAAAAGTGTGTGATTGTTCCTAAAAGGACAAATATATGAAAAATTTCGTGAAAACCAAAACCTTTAGTGATGTTTGGTTTTTTAATAGCATATATTATTGCTCCTATGCTATAAAAAAGTCCACCTAACAAAAGGAATATAATTGGTTCTATTCCAATAGATAAGTATAAGGGATAAATTATTATGACAGCTAACCAACCCATTAAAATGTACAAAGAGGTGGCAAGCCATCTTGGAGTTTTTGACCAAAAAGATTTAAGAAAAACTGTGCTAATTCCTGCTAATGCTAAAACCCATATAACAATCATTGGTATTGATCTCCATAAGCCATCAAGAGCAATGAGACAAAAAGGAGTATATGTTCCTGCAATTAGAACATATATCATTGCGTGATCAATCTTTCTAAAAATATCTACTTCTTCCGGAGAACGTCCAAAGAGATGATATGTTGCGCTTGAGGCATAAAGGAGAATCATACTTAAGCCAAAGATTAAAAAAGCAATAGTTTGAGTTGAATTATTTGAATTATACACTAAAGCAACCGTTCCTATAATAGAAAGAATTAATCCTAATAAATGACTGAAACCAGAAAATGGATCTTTTATTTTCATTGTTGTATATACTACACTATTTTTGGCGATATGTCATCATTTTTTGATATTATAATTTTTCTTGAGAAATTGAATTCTATTATATGATTGATTAATTTGATCAACTGATATTAAATTATTTTTTACTCCATCAACAATTGCATTAACTGCCTTGTATGGTATTAATTCATCATATTCACCTGTCCCATTATTAGATAAAATTAGAAGATCACAGCCAGCATTTATTGCCATAATCAATCCTTCTTCAAATCCATAATGATCAATAATTGCTCTCATTTGCATATCATCTGAAACAATTACACCCTTAAAGTTTAATTCTTCCCTTAAGATATTTTGAAGAAATAATGGAGAAAGAGTAGCAGGATAATTTTCATCAATATTTTTGTTTATAATATGAGCAGTCATTACTATATCATTATATCCATCTTCAATTAATAACTTGTATGGCAATAATTCTTCCTCTTTATAAGTATTAGTAACGTCAACTATTCCTAAATGTGAATCATCTTTTGAACTGCCGTGACCTGGGAAATGTTTAATTGCTGGTATGATATTACTTTGATGTAGACCTTCTATAAAGCTTTTTGCATAGTTATAGACATTTTCTGGGTCATCACTAAAAGATCTTTCTAATTGTCCTATTACAGGGTTTTCTGGATTAACATTGACATCAACGACAGGAGCGAAATTTAAATTAAATCCTAACTCACTTAGTTGTTGGCCTAAAAATAGACCATATTCTTTAGTTTGTTTGACTGAACTTTTTCCCATTTCTTCTGCCGATGGTATGGGTATAAATCCATATTCTTCTTTTAGACGATTAACATTCCCGCCTTCTGCGTCAACAGCGACAAAAATATCATTTCTTATTTCCTTTAAGTCAGATATTAATTTTTTTGTTTGATCAGGATTAATTATATTTCTTTCAATTTCTCCATTAGAAGGAATATCTTTATCAAAAAGAATAACTCCACCTAAATTCATATCTTTTAATGTTTGGGTGATATACTCATTAGCAGTTGTTCCTCTAAATCCAATAATCAACATTTGCTCAATTTTATCTCTCAATTCCTCATCTTCTTTTGGTATATCGTAAAGATAGTTCTTTGTTAAAAAAAAGAAAAAAAGAGCGACAATTAATATTAATATTATTTTCTTCATATCTTACCCATATAATATCATAGGCATTGACATTTATCTATTATTAAACTATGATGCCAATAACACTCTAAGTGCATGCTCGTAAAAGAGTAGGTCGTTTAAAAATATTTATTAAAAGAAACAATGGAAAAGAAACTATACGTAGGAAATCTTCCTTATTCTGTAACTGATGAGTCTCTTAAAGATTTATTCTCAGAAGCTGGTGAAGTAGCATCAGCATCTATTATAATCGATAAATTTTCGAAGAGATCAAAAGGTTTTGGCTTTGTAGAAATGTCTACAGAGGAAGGCGCTCAAAAAGCTAAAGATGCGTTCAATGGAAAAGAACACGAAGGAAGAAAATTAATCGTTGACGAAGCTAGACCAATGAAGGAAAATAACTTCAGAGGTGAGTAATAGTTAACTTAAAAGGGCCCCCTATTAGGGGCTCTTTTTTTGTGCTATAATAATATGCTATGAAGTTTAAACTTGAAACATCTTTAGTGCCTAAAGGGGACCAACCAAGTGCAATTGAAAAATTATCACTAGGTGGTGCTAAAGGCAAGCAAACATTATTAGGGGTCACAGGATCAGGGAAAACTTTTACTATTGCAAATGTTATTAATAAAATACAAAAACCAACTCTTGTTATCTCGCATAATAAGACATTAGCGGCTCAATTATGTAATGAGTTTAGAGAATTTTTTCCTCATAATGCAGTAGAGTATTTTGTTAGTTATTATGACTATTATCAACCAGAAACATATATGGTTAATACTGATACATATATTGAAAAAGAAGCACAAATTAATCAAGAAATTGATCGTCTTCGCCATGCCTCTACGCAATCACTACTAACAAGGAAAGATGTCATTATCGTTTCTTCGGTTTCTTGTATTTATGGATTAGGGTCTCCTAAAGAGTATAAAAATACATTATTTGAATTGAAAGTTAATCAAAAGATAGACAGAAAAGAGGTTTTGAGAAAATTAATTAATATGCAGTTTGAGAGAGTAAAAGACGAATTAAGAATGGGAACTTTTAGATTACGTGGCCAGACATTAGAAATAATGCCGGTTAATAAGAGAGTTATTTATAAGTTAGATATATCAGACAAAATAAATCTAATTGAAACAATTGATCCCATTAGAAGGCATATTATTGAACAAAACAAAATTATTTATCTCTTTTCTTCAAAACATTATGTTATTAGTGAAGAGAGAAAGAAAGAAGCAATTAGAGAAATAAGAAGTGACTTAGAAAAGAGGTTGAATTTTTTCAAAAAAAACTCAAAAAGATTAGAATACGAAAGATTAAAAAAGAGAGTAAATTACGATTTAGAAATGATTGAAAATATTGGATATTGTCATGGAATAGAAAACTATTCAAGATATTTTGATGGAAGAGCATCTGGAGAGCCACCATTTACATTAATAGATTATTTCAAGGAGAACGATAAGGATTTTTTAACTGTAATAGATGAGTCCCACGTAACTATTCCTCAAATAAGTGGAATGTATTGGGGTGATAGGTCTAGAAAAAAAGCACTGATTGATTATGGTTTTAGATTAGAGAGTGCATACGATAATAGACCATTGAAATATAGTGAGTTTGATAAGAGTATCAACAATGTTATCTATGTATCAGCAACTCCAAATGATTTTGAAATTAATCAAAGTAGAAAAATTGTTGAACAAATTGTTAGGCCAACCGGGCTAATTGACCCAGAAGTAATAATCAGACCCATCAATGGTAAAATATCTCAAGTTGATGATTTAATTGAGAGAATTATAGACCAAGTTAGTAAAAAAGAAAAAACACTAGTTACAACCTTAACTAAAAGAATGGCGGAGGATTTGACGGAATACTTAGAGCAGAAAGGAATAAAAGTGAAATATATTCATAGCGATATTAAAACATTGGAAAGGATAGAAATTATTACAGAATTAAGAAAAGGTGTTATAGATGTAATTGTTGGAGTTAATTTGTTAAGAGAGGGACTTGATATTCCAGAAGTTTCTTTAGTTGCTATTCTTGATGCTGATAAAGAGGGATTTTTAAGAAATGAAACAAGTTTAATTCAAACGATTGGAAGAGCGGCTAGAAATGTAAATGGTAGAGTTGTCCTTTATGCTGATAAAATTACTCAATCAATTGATAATGCAATTAAAGAAACAAACAGAAGAAGGGAAATTCAATTAAAATATAATAAAGACAATAATATAACACCAAAAACAATTGAAAAAAATATTAAAAATATATTAGAGGACTTTGGAATTGAAAATAAAAGAGTAAAAACATTAGAGATTGAAATGGTGGGTGGTGATATCAAAGAAATAATAAAAGAGAAAAAAGAAAAAATGAAAGAAGCCGCGGAAAAATTAGAATTTGAATTAGCTTTAATTTTAAGAGAAGAAATATCAATTTTAGAAAAAAAATATGGAAGAGAAAATAATAATAAAAGGAGCAAGAGAGCATAATTTGAAAAATGTTTCTCTTGAGATACCGAGAAATAAGATGATTGTTTTTACCGGGTTGTCTGGTTCAGGAAAGACTAGTTTAGCTTTTGATACTATTTTTGCCGAAGGACAAAGAAGATATATTGAGTCTCTTTCTTCTTATGCTAGACAATTTTTAGGAGGAATGAGTAAGCCCGATGTTGATGAAATTGAAGGATTATCACCAGCAATTTCAATTAATCAAAAAGCGCATAGTAGTAATCCTCGTTCAACGGTAGCAACAATTACAGAGATATATGATTATTTGAGAGTTCTGTTTGCTAGAATTGGAAAACCATTTTGTGTAGAATGTGGCATTGAAATTGAAAAAGTGACTGATGATGAGATATTCAAAAGAACTAAAACAATGATACCCCCCAAAGGAGAGTTAATTATTTTATCTCCTGTTGTGAGAGGAAGAAAAGGAGAATACTACCAAATGCTTCAGGATCTTTATGAATTAGGATTTAGTAGTGTTAGAATAGATGGAAAAGAAAAGTCATTAAAAACAAAGATATTATTAAAAAAAGAAGTTAAACATAATATAGATATAGTGATTGATAAAATAAATTATTCTAAAATTAACGATGATTTTGATTTTAGATTAAGCGAAGCGATAGAAACAGCAATAGATATGTCCGATGGATTATGCACGATTATTTTTCCAAACAATGAAGAAAAGATATTTAGCACTCAATATTCTTGTCCCCAATGTGGTTTTAGTTTTCCTGAAATTGAGCCACGGTTATTTAGCTTTAATAGTCCGTATGGTTATTGTAGTGCTTGTAATGGTTTAGGCGTTGAAAATATATTTAGTTCAACTCCTTGTAGTGTTTGTGGAGGCAAAAGATTAAATCCAAATGCGTTAAGCATTAAGGTAGGAGGAAAAAATATATGGGAAACAACTGATATGACAATTGATAACGCGTTAGATTTTTTTAATAATTTGAAAATTAGTAAAAAGGAAGAAGAAATTGCTAATGTAATTTTGAAAGAAATAATTAATAGATTGCAATTTTTAATTGATGTTGGTCTTCATTATATTAAATTAAATAGAAAATCAGGAACCTTGTCAGGTGGTGAAGCTCAGAGAATACGACTTGCTTCTCAAGTGGGAACAAAATTAGTTGGTGCCTTGTATGTGTTAGATGAGCCCACTATAGGGCTTCATCAAAGAGATAATGAATTGCTTGTCAATACGCTAAGAAATTTATGCGATATAGGTAATACAATAATTGTTGTTGAGCATGATGAAAATACTATATTAGCTAGTGACTGGATTGTTGATTTTGGTCCGGGTGCCGGAAAAAATGGTGGACAAATTATGTATTGTGGTGAAGTTGGTGAGCTATTAAAAAATAATAAATCAAAATCCCTTACAGGAAAATACTTAAGAAGAGAAGAGGTAATTGATATACCTCAAAGAAGAAAAGTTGACTCAAGGTATCTTAAAGTTATTGGAGCAAGTGAAAATAATTTGAAGAATATAAATGTAAATATTCCTTTAGGAAA
This sequence comes from Patescibacteria group bacterium UBA2558, assembly GCA_002340425.1. Taxonomy (GTDB): domain Bacteria; phylum Patescibacteriota; class Minisyncoccia; order Minisyncoccales; family Minisyncoccaceae; genus UBA2558. Next base: position 12,735 of record DDMA01000015.1, read on the forward strand.
ATTAGTATGCCTAACTGGAGTTTCTGGTTCAGGAAAGTCAACTTTGATGAATAATGTTATATACGATTATATCACTGGCAAATTAAATCATTTCAAAAGAGATATTAAGGTAAAAGAAATAAAAAACATTGAATATATTGATAGGATAATTAAAATGGATCAATCAATGATTGGTAAATCGCCTCGTTCTAATCCAGCAACTTACACTAAAGCATACGATGAAATTAGAAATCTTTTTGCTATGACTCCTGAAGCAAGAATGAAAGGATATAAGCCAGGCAGATTTAGTTTTAATGTTTCTGGTGGAAGATGTGAAAATTGTCAGGGAAGAGGAACTATGGAAATAGAAATGCATTTTTTACCAAATGTTGAAGTTGTTTGTGATTTTTGTAAGGGCAAAAGATTTAATAAAGAAACATTGGCCGTCCATTATAAAGGAAAAAACATTGCTGAGGTTTTAGAAATGACAATAGAAGAAGCAGAAAAGTTCTTTAGGGATATTCCTTTAATCAATGATAAATTAAAAGTTCTTAGTGATGTTGGTCTTGGTTATTTAACTTTGGGTCAAAGTGCTACAACTTTGTCTGGTGGAGAGTCGCAAAGGATAAAATTAAGTCGTGAATTAAGTAAAAGAAGCAAAGGCAAAACATTATACTTGTTAGATGAACCAACAACGGGTCTTCATTACGAAGATATTAAAAAACTGATTTTAGTTTTACAAAAATTAGTAAATATGGGTAACACCGTAATGGTGATTGAGCATAATCTTGATTTTATTAAATGTGCTGATTGGATAATTGATCTTGGAGAAGATGGCGGAGATAAAGGTGGAAAAATAGTTGGAGAAGGGACACCAGAAGAGATTGCCAGATTATCTTCATGGACTGGATTTTATTTAAGAAAAATAATAAATGAAAAATTGGAGAGAAAAAATTGATAAAATACCACAAAACTCAGGAGTATATCTTTTTTATCAGAAAGGTGATCTTGTCTATATTGGAAAAGCAACATCACTAAGAAGTAGAGTTAAAAGTTATTTAAGTCCAAAAACAAATAGACCAATAGAAACATTGATTGATAAAATTGATGAGGTGAAGTGGGAAAAAACAAATTCAATTTTAGAGGCGATTATTTTAGAGGCGAATTATATAAAAAAGTTTAAGCCAAAATATAATATCAAAGAAAAAGATGATAAAAGTTGGAATTATTTAGTAATTACAAAAGATGATTTTCCTAGGCTATTAGCAGTTAGAGAAAGGAACCTAAAAGTTGGAAATTATAAATATGTTTTTGGGCCCTATGCTGAAGGAAAAATATCAGAAGTTTTAAGAATTTTACATTCTTTATTTTACATATCAAGGTGTAGTCCCAATCAAAAAAGGCCTTGTTTTGATTATAATCTAAAAAGGTGTTTAGGAGTTTGTACTAATGAAATAACAAGTGATGATTATGATAAAAAGGTAATTAAGCCATTAGTCCTTTTTTTGAAAGGAAAAAAGAAAAGCTTAATCAATTCTCTTGAGAGAAAAATGAAACATTGCTCAAAAAATAATCAATTTGAAGAAGCAATTAGGTTAAGAAATCAAATTAACGCATTGCAGAAAATAGTAGATTTTTCTTTATTAGATAAAACTTTTATTGAAAATAATAAAAAAATAAAATCTCAAAGGATAGAGGGTTATGATGTTTCAAATTTAGGAGATGAAATAATGGTTGGAAGTATGGTTGTTTTTGAAGGCGATAAACCAATCAAAAAAGAATACAAGAAGTTCAAAATTAAAAATGTTAAAAATCAAAGTGATACAGATTGTATCAAAGAAATAATAGAAAGAAGATTTAATCACAAAGAATGGAAAATGCCTGATATTATATTAATTGATGGAGGGAAGCCACAAGTATCTGCTGTTAAAACAATTGTTAAAGATATTCCAGTAATAGGAATTGCCAAGGGGAGTGACAGAAAGAAGGATGAAATAATTGCGGATACTAATAATTATAATAGGGACATATTAATCAAAGTAAGAGACGAAGCACATCGATTTGCAATTAGTTATCAAAGGAAGATTAAGCGAAAAAAGTTGACCTCTTGATATTTTTAATGCTAAAATAACTATATGGAAATGATAAATTTTGAAGATTTTGTTAAAATAGATTTAAGAATTGGCAAAATTATTGAAGCAGAAAAAGTTGAAGGGTCAAGTAAAATCATTAAAACAACAGTTGATTTAGGTGAAGAAAAAAGACAGATATTAGCAGGAATAGGAAAATTCTATACTCCAGAAGAATTAATCAATAAGATTGTTATAGTTGTAGCTAACCTTTCTCCAAAGAAAATAATGGGAATGGATAGCGAAGGAATGATTTTAGCAGTAAAAGACGATAATAATTTATCATTATTAGGAGCAGACAAAGAAATTAAAATTGGCTCAAAAATTAGTTAATAAATAATAATTAAATAATAATTAAATAATNNAGACAATATATTTATTTTTTGGTATTCAAAACTTATCAAAACAAACTAAATATATTGGAGCAGAACCAAAAAATGACACAATTGAAGTAGTTGGAAGCGGTGTTGTTTATGCGGTTCCCGATACTGCGGTTGCGTCTTTTACTGCAATAACGGAAGAACAAACAATCAATCTTGCTTTGACCAAAAATAAAGAAAAAATTAATAGAGTAATCGATTTTCTTAAAAGACAAGGAATAAGCGAAGATGATATGAAAACACTTGATTTTAATATTTATCCTAAGTATCAGTGGCAAACCACAGGGGTTGATTTATCAATCTACCCTAATGGAAAGCGGGTAATAGTTGGCTACGAGGCAGTAGAATCATTAGAAGTTATTATTAGAAATAGTGATAATATTGGAAAAGTAATACAGGGCTCAATTGATGCTGGAGCAAGTCAGGTTAGCAATCTAAAATTTATTATTAGTAACGAAGAAGAAATTAAAAAAGAAGCAAGAAAATTAGCGATAGAAGATGCTGAAAAGAAAGCATCGGAAATTGCAACTTTATTAGGAGTAAGAATTGGCAATGCATCTGGATTTACTGAAGAATATGATGTTCCTAAGTTTTTGTTATCTGATGGTTCAACAACTGGATCAGGAGCAAATATGGAAATTGTTGTAAGGGAAAATAAGATTGAAGCAAGGGTTAATGTTTTATACGATATTAAATAATATGAATAAAAAAATTACATTATTAATTATAGGACTTATACTTGTTGGTGGCTTTTATGTTTTTTCAGTAAACATTGACAATAATTTTTTGAAAGGAGATATAACAGAATCAATAAAAAACAATATGTTAGAAATAGAAACAATAGTTGAAGGTAGTGGAGTAGAATCAAAAGTAGGCGATAGCTTGACAGTTCACTATACAGGAATGTTAGAAGATGGAACAAAATTTGATTCAAGTGTTGATAGAGAAACCCCCTTTAATTTTATTTTAGGAATAGGCCAAGTAATTGAGGGCTGGGAAAAAGGTATGGAAGGAATGAAAGTTGGAGAAAAAAGAAAACTTACAATTCAGCCAGAATATGCTTATGGTGAAAGAGGCGTTCCTGGTGTGATACCACCAAATGCAACTTTGATTTTTGAAGTAGAGCTTTTAGAAATTAACTAAAATGGAAAAAATTAAAGAAGATATTTTGGCTTGCAAGAAATGTCCTTTATATAAAGAAAGACATTTTCCGGTTATTGGACAAGGAAATCATAGTGCGAAAATAATTTTCATAGGAGAAGCTCCTGGAGCAAGAGAAGATGCTACAGGAGTTCCTTTTTGTGGGAAGTCCGGGGAATTTTTAAATGAATTATTAAATCATATCGGAATTAAAAGAGAAGATGTCTACATTACTAATATAATTAAATGTAGGCCACCCAACAACAGAGATCCAAGTGACAGTGAAATTGAATGTTGCAAGGAATACGTTGAAAGGCAGATTGAAATTATTAAACCAAAAGTCATTTGTTCTTTAGGTAGGTACTCAATGAATTTTATGATGAATAAGCTTGGAATTGAAAATGATAAGATAAGTAATGTTCATGGGCGTGTTTTCAAAAATAAATATATTTTTATCCCTCTTTACCATCCCGCAGTAGCGATATATAACTTAAATAAGAGCGAAGAACTCAAAAAGGACTTTGAAGTAATTAAAAAATATGTTGATTAAGGTGAAGGCAAATGTATTGTCAAAAGAAGATAAAGTTATTAAGAAAAGTGAAGATAGTTTCGAGGTCTTTGTAAAAGTAGATGCACAAAGAAATGTGGCTAATAAAAGAATAATAGAATTATTAGCAGAATATTTAAATTTACCTCAATATAAGGTTAAAATGATAAAAGGATTTAAAGAAAGTAATAAGATTTTTAATATAAGATATGAATGATTATTTAATATTTAATAAAGTGTTGGTCTCTTCTATATTAGCATGGTTTATTGCTCAAACAATGAAGGTTTTTATTTTAGCACATAAAGAAAAAAAGTTTAGATGGGGACTTTATTCTTTACCGGGAAACTTCCCATCATCTCATAGTGCTGTTGTTTCTGCCTTAGCTACTGGAGTTGCAATAACAGAAGGAATTGATTCAGCTATTTTTGCAGTTGCGGTAATTTTTGCTTTTTTCATAATATATGACGCTAAGGTTATTAGGGGAGCGGCGGGAAAAAAAACANNGGAAAACAAGCACAATCGCTAAATAAGATAATAGAGAAAATTGGACAAGGTGGTGATAATTTTGATAAATCAAAGGAAATTTTAGGTCATTCAATATTAGAAATATCCGGCGGAGTTATTATTGGAATAATTTGTTCTTTGCTTATTGTTTAAAATGGAACTACCAGAAGAATATAAAAGGGGATTTAAGGATTTTTTAGGAATTAAAATTGATCTTTCAAAAAGGCCGTTAATTCCTAGACCAGAAACCGAATACTGGGTTCAATGGTTTATTAATCAAGATCACAAAGAAAAAATGAAGTGCCTTGATTTATTTTCTGGGTCAGGTTGTGTTGGTGTAGCTGTATTAAAAAATATTCAAGATTCAATTTGTCATTTTGGCGAAATTGACGATGCTTTTTTAGAGCAAATCAAAATTAATTGTAGTGATATTAATAGTAATAGGTATAGGATAATTAAAACAGATATTTTCTCTAATATTGATGAAAAATATGACTACATATTAGCTAATCCACCTTATGTTGCTAAAAGTAGAATTGATGAAGTCGGTAGTGATGTTATAAATTATGAGCCCCACATTGCTCTTTTTTCAGGAAATGATGGAATGGATATAATTAACAATTTTATTGATAATGTAAAAGATTATTTGAATGAAGGAGGATATGCTATAATGGAGTTTGACCCTCAGCAAAAAGACAAAATAAAAGAAGGAGAATTTCATAAAGATCAATTCGGAGAGTATAGATTTGTAGTAATTAAGAAATAATATGTGGGAATATGTTTTGTTAGGAGCATTGCAAGGAATATTTGAATGGATACCAATATCAAGTCAGGGATTAATGACTATTTTTTCTAGTTTTATAGTGACTGATATTAATAGTATTGATTTTTCTTTGTTTTTACACTTAGGAACAATGTTTGCAGTTTTGATATTCTTTAGAAAGGATTGGATTAATTTAATTTTATTAAGAGATAAAGAGCTGTTAAGATTTTTTATAATTGCAAGTGTTGTTTCTTTATCTTTAGGTTTTGTAGTTTATAAAACAATTGGAGATATTGCGATTGGTTCAGGCCTTTTATTTTTGATTGGTTTTGGACTACTGCTTACTTCATGGTTCCAGAAAAAAGATATTAGATTAAATATGAATAAAGATTTTAATTCTGTCATTGTTGGTCTTCTTCAGGGCATTTCTGTGATACCTGGAGTTTCTCGTTCTGGTTCAACTATATTTGGATTATCGCTTAAAGAAAATGATCCGTCAGAGATATTAAAAAAATCATATATTATTTCATTGCCCGCTGTTGCCGCATCAACAGGATATATTTTTATAAGTAATCCTTCTATAAACTCATTTCCATGGGTTGCCCTTTTATCAAGTTTTGTTTTCGGAATAATCTCCCTTAAAGTTCTTCTTGATTTTTCAAAAAAAGTTAATTTTTCTAAAATAACAATGACATTTGGAATACTTTGTTTAATAGGAGGAATAATGGAATGGTTGATATAGAAAAAGAAATACAATCAAAAAAAGATCCAATTCAGGCTAAAACATTGTCTCGTTTTTTCAAGAACAAAAAAGGTCAATATGGAGAGGGTGATATTTTCTTGGGAGTAACAGTTCCTACCTTAAGAATAATTGTGAAGAAATATTATAAAGACATTTCTTTAAAAGATGTCCAAGAATTATTAAATAGTAAAATACATGAATATCGTTTGACAGCACTTTTAATATTAGTTGAAAAATACAAAGAAGATAAAGGATTAATTTATAACATATATATTAAAAATTTTAGAAATATAAACAACTGGGACTTGGTTGACCTGACAGCACCTAAAATAATGGGTGATTTTTTGAAAGATAAAAACAGAGACATTCTTTATTCTCTATCCACATCTAATAACTTGTGGGAAAAAAGAATATCAATTGTTGCAACTTTTGCTTTTATTAAAGATAATGACTTTAAGGATACTTTGAAAATATCAGAGATATTATTGAAGGATGAAAATGATTTGATACATAAGGCGGTTGGTTGGATGCTAAGAGAGGTTGGCAAAAGAAACAAAGATTTAGAAAAAGAGTTTTTAGATAAATATTATCGCATTATGCCAAGAACTATGCTAAGATATTCAATAGAAAAGTTTGATCCAAAAGAAAAAGAATTTTATATGAAAAAGTAATATGACAGAATACATATTATTAGGAATATCATTATTCTTAATTCTACTTATTGTTTTTCTTATCAAGAGAAACAAAAAAAGAAAAATTATAGAACAGTCATTAAAACTTACCTTGTTTTCGGTTAAAATGAGTGGAGTTACCGCTGAGGAAATTCGGGATTCTCAAAAACAAGAAAAGGATTGGATTAGATTGATGGAAGATTTCTATAGTTCTCTTAATTCTTTATCTAAAGAAGGTCTTTTTGGAATTGATCCATGGATTGCATTGGAAATAGTCAAACTAAAAGAAGATATTATTTTCTATGTCGCTGTTCCTAAAAGATTTGAAAACTTTATTGAAAAACAAATATACAGCATATATCCAACAGCACAAGTTGAAAGAAGTAATGATTATAATATATTTTCTCCAACAGAAAATGTTTATTGTGGTTATCTTAAAACAACTAAGCCGCTATATTTACCAATTAAAACATATAATCAAATGGATACAGATCCATTATCTTCAATTACCAACATATTTACAAAATTAAAAACTAATGAGGAGGCCGCTGTTCAATTAATTGTTAAAAAGGGCTCTAATAGTTGGTATGAAAGAGGAAAAATGATTGCTAATGAAGTTGCTCAAGGTAAAAACCTTACACAAGCAATGGGAGCAACTAATTTTATCTCAACTATTAAAGGAAAAAGTGAAAACACATTGACTTCAACTCCGGACGAAGAGTTGCTAAAGATGTTAAGAGATAAATTAAGCAAAGATAGCTTTGAAACAAATATTAGATTAGTTGTTTCCGCCGAGAACAAAATTAGAAGTGAAAGTATATTTTTAGAAATGGCAAATTCTTTTGTCCAATTTAGTTCTAACAAAACAAACAGCTTTAAATTAGTCAGAACTAAAAAAGGTGCTTTTAATGAATTGATATATAAATATAGTTTTCGTCTTTTTGATGAATCTCAAAAAAATATTTTAGGGATAGAAGAGCTTACAAGTATATTTCATTTTCCAACGCCATTAATTAAAACGCCTAATATCAGTGGAGTTAAGTCAAAAGTTTCTGCTCCTCCAACAAACATTCCCAAGGAAGGTTTATTATTAGGATACAATACCTATAGAGAAGAAAAAAAAGATATATACATTAAAAAAGATGACAGAAGGCGACATATGTATATTATTGGTCAGACGGGAACTGGTAAATCATCACTTTTATCTTCAATGGCATTACAAGACATTAAAAATGGTGAAGGTATGGGAATGTTAGATCCTCACGGTGACTTGATAGATGATATTTTAAGTAAAATGCCGGAAGAAAGAATTGAGGATGTTGTTTTATTTGATCCAACAAACTTAGAGCGATCAATTGGTTTAAATATGCTTGAATATGATCCTCGTTTTCCTGAACAAAAAACATTTATTGTTAATGAGATGATAAATATCTTAGACAAGCTATATGATCTAAGACAAACTGGTGGTCCAATGTTTGAGCAATATGCAAGAAATGCTTTAATGCTTTTAATGGATGATCCAAACGAAGTATATACTTTGATGGAGATTCCTAAAGTATTAGCTGATGCTAATTTTAGGAAAAGATTATTATCAAAATGTAAGAACTTTTTAGTAAAAGAGTTCTGGGAAAAACAAGCAGAACAAGCAGGTGGAGAGGGAGCTCTAAGGAATATGGTGCCATACATTACTTCTAAATTTGATAACTTTATTTCTAATGACTATATGAGACCAATCATTGGTCAGACAAAAAGCACATTTAACTTTAGAGAAATTATTGATAGCAAAAAAGTATTTCTTGTTAATTTAAGCAAGGGCAGGTTAGGTGAATTAAATAGCTCTCTTTTGGGGTTGATAATAACAAGTAAATTATCTCTTGCCGCTTTTTCAAGAGTAGATATTCCTGAAGATCAAAGGAATGATTTCTATCTCTATATGGATGAGTTCCAAAACTTTGCAACCAATACAATTTCTACTGTTTTATCAGAAGCAAGAAAGTATAGGTTGTCTTTAATAATGTCCCATCAATTTATTGCCCAATTGCCAGAAGGAATTAGAGATGCTGTTTTTGGAAATGTTGGCACAATTGCTTCATTTAGAGTGGGAGCAGAGGATGCAAAGTTTCTAGAAAAAGAATTTGAGCCCATATTTAATAGTCAGGATTTGATGAATATAGATAACTTTAATTTCTATATTAAAATGATGATAGATGGTCAAACATCTAAACCATTTAATATTAAAACATACCCTCCGAAAAAGGGCGACTACAAATTAGCTAATGATATTAAGGAGTATTATTCTTTAACCTATGCAAGAAGTAGATATATAATAGAGGAGGAAATAATGCGTAGAAGGGTTGACATATAATTAAAATAATTTAGAATATATTTAAGTTTGCTATAATTAGTTAATAGAGATAAAAAATATGGAAAATAAAAATGAATCTAAAATTTGGGAAAAAGACGAGGTATTATCAAAAGAATCTAAAAAAACAGAAAGTCCTAAAACTTTTGAAACAAATGATGATAACTTAGAAAAAGCAAAAGAAATTGGAAATGAAGAAAAACAGGAAACGATGGGAAAAGAGGTCAATGAAGGCAAAATTGAAACCAAAGAATTTGATCAACTTATAGAAGATGTAGATAGATTTAATAAAAGCTTTGAAATAAGCAAAACAGAAAAACCAAAGATATTTGACAGATTTAAAGGATTGCTATCAAAAAAAGAAACAGCTGATCAAAGGGACTATGAAAAATTATCTCAAGATATTTCAAAAAGAGTGTTTGAATACGGAAAAGTTAATCCTGATATTTTAAATAATGATTCAATAAAAGAGTTTCTTGAAAAAGCGAAAGAGATAGCTAACGAAAGAGCCGATAGAGTTGATAAAAAGATAGAAGGGCTAAACAAGCAAACAGCGGAAGAAATAGAAAAAGTTAACAAAGAGAGACCTGGTCTTTTTGATAAAATATCAGCGAGATTCAACAAAAATGGACTTGAGATTGCTATAGCATTAGGATTGCTTGCTATGCTCGCCGCTATGCCAAGAGAGGCACTATTAGATAAAATTGCTAGTGGAGATGTTGGTATGCAAATAAACACCCTTCTTAGTCAACTTAATCTTCCTCAGATACATTCATTTTTGCCAGCGAAATATGCTAACCTTGCTTTAATAGCTAGTACGGCAGCTGTTTTGAGGGTAGCAAAGAGTGATTTTCTTACAAGGAATATTAGAAAATATTTTGGAAGCAATGATTCAAAAGAAGAAGTAACTCAAGAAGAAGAAAAATCAAAAGAAGCAGAGGGTTTTGATGTGTCTTCTCGAGAAGAGGTTGTTAAGAAAAAAGACACTGATGAATCTTTCAATCAAGTTGCTGGATCAGCAGAACATCAGGAGACCTTCAAAAAATATCAAGAAGGAGAGTTAGATAGTAAAGAGAATGAAAAAGTTGATGATAATGATATTAATGAGTCTTTCAATCAAGTTGCTGGATCAGCAGAGTATCAAGAGGCCTTCAGAAAATATCAGGAGGGAGAATTAGACGATGAAAAGAATGAGAAAACTGATGATAATGATATTAATGAATCTTTCAATCAAGTTGCTGGATCATCAGAGTATCAAGAGGCCTTCAAAAAATATCAAGAAGGAGAGTTAGATGGTAAAGAAATGAAAATTAATAAGGAAGAATTAGAGATGTTAAATACTCTTAAAGAGATGATTGCTAAAGGAGAAAAAGTGGAAGTAAAATACAAGAAGGGTCTTGATTGGGAATTTGGTTGGTATGTTACTGACATTAAAGAAGAGAAAGGTAAAAGGCCATCTGTTTCGTTAAAGAGATTTCAAGGAAATGATGCAAAATATATAAATGTTGACTTGAGTAAGATAGAGTTAGCAAAGAAAAAATATTAATAATAATAATTAATTAATAAAACATGGAAAAAGAAATTATAAATAAATGTGAAAATATAATGGAAGAGATGGGTCTTAGTGCTCTTGATGACAAAAGAAAACAAGAAATTATGGATAAAATGGTAGGCCTTGTATGTGATAGGATAATATTAAAACTAATGGGAAGAATTAGTGATGTTGAGGTTGATGAAGCTAATGAAATAATGACTAGTGAAGATGAGGATAGGCAATTGGAGTTTTTAAGGATTAAAATGCCTGATTTTAATGAAATTCTTGATGAAGAAATAAATGCTGTTAAGGCAGAGATTTTAAAAGATCTTTAATAATGAAAAATAAAGAGAAAATTCCTGATAATTTTGAAAATGCTGTAGAGAATAGAGATTCTTCTTTTTCTGTTGAAAGAGAAATAAAAAAAGAAGTTATTGATGAAAGAGATCCTAAAGAAATACTTGAAAAAATAATAGAAAAATCTACTGACAAAGCAAAAGCAGAAGACAATGCTAAAAAATCTTTTCCTGAAGATGAAAAAGTTTTATTCTATATTAAAAAGTCAATTGGTGCTAGTACTGGAGCGATAATTAAGGTTATAAACAAAGTTAAGAAAAAGCTTTCCCCCTATGGGGTTGATAAGTATCACGACGAATTAACTAAAAGAAAAGATGACCGATAATGATGGTCATTTTCTCTTTTTTAAGGTATAATAATTCATTATGAAGGATGATTTGCTTTTAGGTTTGAATAAAGAACAAAAAGAGGCGGTAGTTTTTGGAGACGGGCCCCTTTTAATTGTTGCAGGAGCAGGAACAGGCAAGACAACTGTTTTAACAAGAAGAATAGCATATTTAATATCTAAAGGGATTAAGCCAGAAGAGATATTAGCTGTTACTTTTACAGATAAGGCCGCAAAAGAAATGGAAGATAGAGTAGAGGCATTACTTCCATTTGGTTATTATGATTTTTGGATATCTACTTTTCATTCTTTTTGCGATAGGGTGCTTAAAAGATATGGATTATTGATTGGTATTCCAACAAATTATAAGTTGTTAGATGGTAGTGGTAGTTGGATGTTAGTTAAAAGAAACTTTCATCATTTTAATTTTCTAAAAGAGTATAAGCCACTTGGCAATCCAACTAAGTTTATTCAAGCGTTAGTTAATCATTTTTCTCAATGTAAAAATGAAGGAATCTATCCTGAAGATTATTTGAAGTATGTTGAAGGGCTTAGTGATGATAACAAAGAAAAAGAGAGGATTAAAGAAGTAGCAATGGCGTATGAGATCTATCAGCAGTTATTATTAGAAAATAATGTTTTAGATTTTGGTGATTTAATTAATTATACAATTAAGATTTTTGATAAATTACCAGATGTACTAGAAAAATACAGGGCTCAATTTAAGTATATTATGGTTGATGAGTTTCAAGATACTAATTGGGTTCAATATGATTTAATTCAAAAATTAGCTTATCCTAAAAATAATATTACTATTGCTGGTGATGATGATCAATCAATTTATTCTTTTCAAGGAAGTTCGTTTAATAATATTTTACGATTCAAAAAGGATTATCCTACTTCAAAAGAGATTATTTTAGTAGAAAATTATAGATCGCCTCAAAATATCCTTGATTTATCATATTGTTTTATTCAAAAAAATAATCCTAATAGATTAGAATGTCAATTAAGTGAGTATAAAGACATTATTAATGATGCAGAGAAAAAAGGAATTGATATTAAAGAAATTGGAGGTATTAGTAAAAAATTAAAAAGTTCTCAGGAAGACAATGGGATTGTTGAATTGTTAAGCTTTGAAAGCATTGATGAAGAAATTATGGGAGTGGTAAATAAAATATGGGAAGTCAAAGAAATTGATAGTCAGGCAACTTTTTCAAGTTTTGCCATACTAACTAGAACTAATGACCATGCTAATACCTTTTCCAGAGCGTTAGAAAGAGCGGGTATTCCTTATCAGTTTTTTTCTTCAAAGGGATTGTATAAAGAGCCATTGATTATTGATTTAATATCCTATTTCAAAGTAATTCTTAATTTTTACGATTCTCTTAATTTTTATAGAGTTCTAAGAATGATGAATTTTTCTCCTGAAGAAGTTTCTACAATAACTCAATATAGTGACAAAAAAGGAATTCCAATTTTTGAAGCATTAAAAGATGATCATTTATTGAGTAAGTTTACCTTAGAAACACAAACAAAAATTAAAAAACTAATTGATAATTTAAACAATCATTATGAATTATCAAAGCACAAAAATGTAGGAGAAGTTTTTATTAGTGTTATTCAAGACCTTGAATACGGAAAGAATATCCCTGAAAATACAGAAGATGGTTTTAGAAAATGGGAATTAATTGATCAATTTTATAATAAAATAAAGGATTTTGAAAATTCGCAAATAGATGCAAAGCTATGCTCTTATATGGATAATCTTCAAATGGAATTAGATGCTGGAGAAGAAGGGATAATAAATAAAAAAATTGAATCTCAATTTGATACGGTTAAGATTATGACGATTCATTCTTCAAAAGGATTGGAATTTGACTATGTATTTTTACCATACTTAGTTGCAAGATCTTTTCCGTCCGATCAAAAGAGTGATCCAATAGAAATACCTAGGGACCTAATTAAAGAGGTTTTGCCTGGTGGTGATTTTCATATTCAAGAAGAAAGAAGGTTATTCTATGTCGCTTTGACTAGAGCAAAAAGGGGATTATTTTTAACATGGAGTACTGACCATGGGGGTAGACAACTAAAAAAGCCCTCTCGGTTTTTAAGTGAATCAAATTTGATTAATGAAGAGATGATTAAAAATCAAAAGTTTATTAGATCGCCCAGCTTCTGTATTAAAAAAACAATGAGTTTTAAGTTAGAATCTGATGAGACAAATGGTTGGGGAAATGATTTCAAAAACTTTTTGCCTGATCATTTTTCTTATTCTCAATTAGAATCATTTAGAAAGTGTCCTCTTGAGTATAAATTAAAAAATATTTTAAAAATAAAAACTAGAGGAAAGTCAGTTTTTAGTTTTGGTAAAACTATTCATTCTACTTTACATCGGTTTGTTGAAAAATCATTAAAAGAAAAAGTGTCATTAAAAGAATTATTGGATATTTATGATGAAGAATGGATATTTGATTGGTATCAATCGGAAAAAGAAAGAGAAGATTTCTATAATAAAGGAAAAGGAAGTTTANNATAATAATGTTTTAATTATTGATGAAGAGGGTGCCTTAGAAAAGGATTTTCAAATCAAACTAAACGGAGATGTTGTTATCGGGAAGATTGATAGAATTGATGAAATTGAAGGTGGCGTAGAAATTATTGATTATAAGACAGGATCACCTAAAAAAACATTAACTAAAGATGATAAGCTTCAGTTGTTAATTTATGCCTTAGCCGCTAAGAGGGTTTTGAGATTAAATCCTGTTAAATTGACTTATTATTATTTAGATGATTGTTCTAAGGCATCTTTTAATACTAAAGATGAAATGATTGAAAAAACAGAAAGTGAAATTAAGGAATTAATTTCTAAGATAAAAAGAAGCAACTTTAAGCCATCTGTTGGTTGGCATTGTAAGTTTTGTGACTTTAGAGATATTTGTGCTCATAAGAAGATTTGATATAATATAACTATGAAAAAAAGAATTACAATATTAGGTGATGGAGCATGGGGAACGACTCTCGCCATATTACTTTCTAATAATGGACACGATGTTTTAGTTTGGAGTGTTTTTGGTGACCATTTAGATAAATTAGACAAGCAAAGAGAAAATGAAAAATACTTAAAAGGGATTAAAATACCTGATAATATTATTTTTGAGAAAGATCTTAAAAAAGCAATTGAGTTCGGCGATTTTATTATTTTTAGTATTCCTTCTAAGTTTTTTAGAAGTGTTTGTCAAATGATTAAAAAAGAGAAAGTTTCCTTAAAGAAGAAAGTTTTTATTAGCGTGGCAAAAGGATTAGAACAAAAAACATTAAAAAGAATGACGGAGATTTTGAAAGAAGAGCTTGGAAATGTTAAGGTCTGTGTTTTGTCTGGTCCAACAATTGCTATTGAGGTTGCTAAGAAATTACCAGCTCTTGTTGTTGTTGCTTCAAGAGATAAAACAACAGCAAAGACAATACAAGATATGTTTAGTAATGAATATTTTAGAGTTTATACATCAACTGATATGATTGGAGTTGAGCTGGGTGGTCCATTAAAAAACATTATTGCTGTAGTAGCTGGAATATCAGATGGATTGGGCTTTGGTTCTAATGCAAAAGCGGCGGTTTTATCACGAGGAATAGTTGAAATACAAAGATTAGGACAAAAAATGGGAGCTAAAAGAAAAACATTCTATGGCTTAGCTGGTTTGGGGGATCTATCAACAACTTGTATTAGCCCTGAGAGTAGAAATAGAACGTTAGGAGAAAGAATTGCTAAAGGAGAAAAATTAGAAGAAATAATTAAAACAACAGATAGTATTATTGAAGGAGCAACAACAACAGAAGCAGTCTATGAATTAAGCAAAAAGTATGAGGTGGAGATGCCGATAGTGGAGGCAGCTTATAATATATTGTATAAAAACTTAAAACCGACTGATGCACTTAAAAAAATGATGGAAAGAGAAAGAAAGCCAGAATAATTGAAATTTTTTAAATAATAATATATAATCAAACTATGGAAAATATAAAAAAAGAATACAAGGTAATGAAAGATAAATGTATTGGCTGTGGTAGTTGTAGTTTGGCTTGTCCAGAGGGCACAGAAATGGATACCGATGGCAAGGCAATTGTAATTAGTTCTGCTAAGTTAGAAGAATGTGGTGGAATAAATGTTTGCCCATACGGAGCAATAGGGATTGATAATGGAGTGGAAGTAAATGATGATGAAGAAGAAGAATAATAATAAAATTAATTCATTAAGTGGCCCAAATGAAAGTTTGGGCTCTTTTAATAATAGTGTTGTAGTTGCTTTATCAGGCGGAGTTGATTCTTCTGTATCGGCGCTAATTCTCAAGAATAAAGGTTTTAATGTTAGAGCTGTTTTTATGAAACTAGATAATTCTACAGAAAAAGAAAAAACAGCAAAAAAAGTTGCAAAAGAAATCGGGGTGCCTTTTGAGGTGATTGACTTAAGAAAAGAATTTAAAGAAATAATAATTGATTATTTTATTAAGGAATATAGGATAGGAAACACTCCTAATCCTTGTGTATTATGTAATAAAGAAATAAAGTTTGGATTATTATTAAAAAAATTTAATAATGATTTTTTAGCCACTGGACATTATGCAAAAACAAAAGACGGACGTCTTTATAAAGCAAAGGATTATAAGAAGGACCAGTCATATTTTTTATGGAAACTTAATCCTAAAACACTCAAGAAAGTTATTTTCCCATTAAGTAAGATGACAAAAGAAGACGTTAAAGAAATTGCAAGGAAGAATAAATTGTCTGTTAGCAAAAAAGAATCACAAGAGATTTGCTTTATTAAAGAAACTAACAATGAATTTCTTAAAAAATATATTAAAGAAAAAGATGGTGATATAATGGATAAAGAAGGTAATATAGTTGGAAAACACAAGGGGGTCTGGTTTTATACCATTGGACAAAGGCGAGGAATTGGTTTGTCAGGTGGTCCTTATTGGGTGATTGGTAAAGATGTTAAAAGAAATAAATTGATTATATCATCAGATGAAAAAGATCTATTTTCAAAAGATGTTTCATTCAAAAATGCTAATTGGATTAGAAAAGTTGATTTTCCTCTTAGGGTAAAAGCAAAAATTAGATATGGACACAAGGGTGATTTTGGAGTATTAAATAATAATAAGCTTGTTTTTGATAGACCTCAAAAAGCAATAACAAGTGGTCAATCAATTGTTTTTTATAATAAATCAGAGGTAATAGGAGGAGGAATAATAAAATGAAAAAATATATATATTTTGATTATGCGGCAACAACGCCAGTAGATGAAAGGGTTATAAGATCAATGACTCCATTTTTGAATGAAAAATTTGGCAACCCTTCTTCAATGCATTTTTTTGGCTCTGATGCCAAGAAAGCCCTAGAAAAAAGCAGAGTGATTATTGCTAAGTCAATCAATGCAAATCCTGATGAAATAATTTTTACCAGTTCAGCCACGGAAAGTAATAATATGGCTCTAAAAGGAATTGCTTTTAATAAAAGGAAAGGACATATTTTAGTTTCTTCGATAGAGCACGATTGTGTTTTGAATGCGGCAAAATGGTTGAGTAAAAATGGTTTTGAGGTGGATTTTTTACCAGTTGATAAAAATGGAATAGTTAGTCCTAAAGAAGTTGAAAAAAGAATTAAAAAGAATACAATACTTGTTTCAGTAATGCATGTTAATAATGAGATTGGAACTATTCAACCGATTGAAGCAATTGGGAAGATTTGTAAGAAAAATAATATATATTTTCATAGTGATGCTGCGCAAAGTTTTGGTAAGATTCCAATTGATATTTCTAATGTTGATTTATTAACCATATCTTCGCAAAAAATATATGGCCCTAAGGGGGCAGCGGCATTGTTTATCAAAAATGGTGTTAAAATAGAACCATTGCTTCATGGTGGAGGTCAAGAAAAAGGACTAAGATCATCAACAGAAAATGTTCCAGCAATAGTTGGTTTTGCTAAGGCAGCGGAGATTGCGATTTCAACAATGGAAAAAGAAAAAGAAAGATTAACTAAATTAAGGGACAAGATTATTGAGACATTAACTAAAGAAATTCCTAATTGCTACTTGAATGGTCATCCAGTAAAAAGAATCTATAATAATGTTAATGTAAGATTTTCTTTTGTTGAAGGAGAGGCGATTCTTTTTATGCTTAATTCATATGGTATTGCTGTTTCAACCGCATCAGCATGTTCTTCTCCTAAATTAGAACCATCACATGTTTTGTCTGCTATGGGATTAAAACAAGAAGAAGCTCATGGATCAATTAGAATTAGCTTAGGCAGATGGACAAAAGAAAGTGAGGTAAATTATTTGTTAAAAGTATTACCAGAAGTAGTTAAAAAATTAAGAGAAATTTCACCATACAAATGAATTATTCAAAAGAAGTATTAAAACATTTTTCAAAACCACATAATTATGGAAAAATTGAAAATTATGATGGTTTAGGTAGAGTTGGTTNNAGATAATATAATTAAAGATATTAAATTTGAAACATTTGGTTGTGTTGCCGCCATTGCAACAAGTAGTGTTTTGACTGATTTAGCGAAGAAAAAAACAATTGAAGATGCGTTGAAGATAACAAGACAAGACGTTATTAATGCGTTAGGAGAATTGCCTCCAATTAAAATACATTGTTCTGTCTTAGCAATTGATGCCTTGACGCAAGCAGTATATGATTACTATATTAAAAATAATTTACCCATTTCAAAGGAATTAGAAGATCGGCATAATCAAATTATTAAAAGAGAAAGTTGTCACTCATGAAAATAACAAGAAAAACAAAATTAAAAGAAATAATAGATAATGAAAAACTAAAAACAATTTTAGAAGAGTTTGGTTTTCCGTGTCTTTTTTGTCCTCATATGAAGTCAGAAATTGAAACATTAGAAATTGGCTATGTTTGTGATAATTATGGAATTGATGATAAAAAACTAATAAAGAAACTAAATGAATAAAAAGATCATAGTTTTTTTGTTATTCTTAAACGTAGTATCTTTTTCTTTTGTTTATCTTTTATCATCTGATAGTGATCTTCAGGTGATTTTTTTTGATGTCGGACAAGGTGACTCAATATTTATAGAAACACCCCAAAAACATCAAATAATAATTGATAGTGGACCGGGGGACAAAACCTTGCTTGAAAAAGTTTCTTCAACAATGCCTTTTTGGGATAAAACAATTGATTTAATTATTTTAACGCATACAGATAATGATCACATTTCAGGTTTTTTTGAATTGCTTGATAATTATGTTATTGAAAATATATTATGGTCAGGAGTTAGTGGAGATAGTAGTAGAAGTAAGAAATGGGAGACAATGATTGGTTTAGAGGGTGCTAATATAGTTTATTCTAACAATGTTAATAAAATTATTCTTGGAGATGTAGCATTAGATATAATTTCTCCTAATGATTACATTATTGAAAAATATTCAAAGAATGCTAATGATATTTCTGTTGTTTCTAAGATGACCTATAAAAATAATTCATTTCTTTTTCCAGGAGATATCACAAATAAAGTAGAAAAAGAAATAATCAATGAAGATATTTTTGCTGACGTTTTGAAAGTTTCTCATCATGGTTCTAAATATTCAACATCGGTTGATTTTATTGAAAAAGTTAATCCTTTAATCGCTGTTATTCAAGTTGGTAAGAATTCGTATGGGCATCCAACTGATGACACTTTGACACGATTGTCTAATTTTGGTATTAAAATATTAAGAAGCGATATTAGTGGAGATATTAAAATATCTTCTGATGGTAATAATTATAAAATAATAACCAATAAAAAAATAATATGAATTTTCCAATAGAAAAAACAAAAATGGGTAATGATAGAAAGTTTAATTTGTCAGACCCAAAAGAAAGAGAAGNNACACTTTCATTGCTTATTTGCTTGGAAAGAAAAACTCAGGGAAGGGGACTTATTCCAAAATGTTTTCTGAAGTTATTGGGGGAGATAAAATTGAACATTTGTCGGTTGGAGACATGATAAGAACAGTTGATGAAGAAATGAAAGATCCTCAAAAAAAAGCAGAATTAGTAAAGTTTTTAGAAAAAAATTACAGAGGATTTTATGCTCTAGAAGATGTTATTAAAAGCTTAGAAAATAGAGATACAAAAAGTTTGTTGCCTGATGAAATTATTTTGGCTTTAGTTAAAAGAGAAATTACAAAAAGAAAGGGTAAAGTAATATTACTTGATGGATTTCCAAGAAATTTAGACCAAGTAAGTTTTTCATTGTTCTTTAGAGATCTAGTTGGTTATAGAGATGATCCAGATGTTTTTATTCTGATTGATGTTCCAATGAATATAATTAACGAAAGAATTAAATGGAGAAGGGTTTGTCCTAAATGTAATACTTCAAGAAGTTTGAAATTACTTCCTACTTCAAAAATTGGACACGACGATGATGGTGTCTACTTAATTTGTGATGAGGCAGGCTGTGATGGTGGCAAGATGGTGACAAAAGAAGGTGATGAAAAGGGAATTGAACCAATTAAGGAAAGATTATTAATGGATGAAGAAATTCTTAAAAAAGCATATTCATTATATGGGGTTTCTAAGGTTTTATTAAGAAATGCTATTCCAGCTGATGTTGCTTGTGAATATGTTGATGATTATGAAATGACCCCGGAGTATTCTTTCGAAATAGTTGATGGAGAAATTAAAACTATTGAAAAGCCATGGATAGTAGCAGATGATGATGGTATCCAATGCGTTAGTCTTCAGGCCGCTCCCGTGGTGGTTTCTATGATAAAACAGCTTGTTGAAATTTTTAAACTTTAATGGTAGAATAAACTTAGTCCTATCAAATAAATTCCGAACATTTTTCTAATTGGGAACTTTAATATTTGATTGCCGTGGCAATCAAATGAGGTACCCACGTGAATCTTTCGGATTCACAGATAGGGCTCTAGAAGCTGCTACTTTGTAGCAGTTTCTACGTAGATATTAAATAAATGAATGTTAAAAAAGTAGTAACTGATTATAGGCTTTGGCTTGCTCTTTCGCTTGTCATTTTTTTGTTTACAATTTTTATTATTCGGGAAAATAAAACTAAAGAATATGAATTTTTAAGTCCATGTATTTCATATGTTGATAAAAAAGATCTGTTGGTCAATTTTAGCCCATTAGCAAAAAAATTAACAAATAAATATAGTAACAATAAAAAAATTTTTGTCTCATTATATTTTGAATATCTTCCTACTGGTGCAAACTTTTCATTAAATAGGGATGAAAAATTATGGCCAGCTAGCTTAATAAAAATTCCTTTTTCTATGGTTGCGATGAAAAAAATTGAAAAAGGAGAATTATCTTTGAGTCAATTATTAACTATAGAAGAAGATTTTAGAGATAGTGATTATGGAAGTCTATACCTTTTACCTGTTGGTTCAAAAATTTCAGTAGAAAATTTATTAAGAGAAGCCTTAATTAATTCTGATAATACAGCTTATTTAACATTGATTAATCAAACCAATAATAAAGAAATAGAAGAAGCTTTTAGTCATTTAGGACTAGAAGCTGAATTTTATCATATTCTAGAAACATTTGAGAAAGATGGCAGTGCTGATATAAGCATGACGACAAAACAGTATTCAGTCTTTTTTAGATCATTATATAATTCAACTTATCTTTCTCCTTATTATTCTAATTTATTTTTAGATATTTTAAGCGATGCTGATTGTATATTTTTATGTCCAAGTATACCTTCAAACATTAAAGTTGCTCATAAGTTTGGGATTCACGAAGAAAAGAAAATATTTGCTGATTCTGGATTATTCTATGTTCCTAACAGACCATACATGTTAACCGTTATTATTAGAAATGATGGCAATGTTTCTGATTCTCAAATTCAAAGAGTTTTTGATGATATTTCAAAAACAATTTTTGATTACGTATATTNNATTTTAAAAACAAAAAACATTATTATTAATAATGTTATATTTGTTGTATTTTAATTTTGTTTGCAAAATCAACAAAATCGTTAAACCAATATTTTTTATAATTATTTCCTACAGATGCTAAACCTCCCTGAGCGGGCATAAGTAGTAATCTCGTTTCGATATTAAACC
Organism: Patescibacteria group bacterium UBA2558; assembly: GCA_002340425.1. Lineage (GTDB taxonomy): Bacteria > Patescibacteriota > Minisyncoccia > Minisyncoccales > Minisyncoccaceae > UBA2558. The sequence continues at coordinate 34,262 of DDMA01000015.1, forward strand.
CATCAAATAGAAATTTTTTGCTTTTTTTTGTATCTTCTATTTCAAATATTTTTGAATAGTAATCTATCTTTTTATTTATATCTGAATAAGCCGTTCCGTGTGGGTCAACAAACAAGATTAAATAGTTATTTCCTTTTTGTAGCCAGAAAATGAAGTCGGGATGATAATTATCCATTCTGTTGTTTTTGTGGTTATAGAAAGGTATAAATACATCATCTAACGTTTGGTCAAGCTTTGAAAACATCCACCAATCAAATTGATTAAAAACATTGTTAGGTATAGTAAGATATTCTTCTAACTTTTCAATGAATTTTATCTCGCTATCAACATTGATAATATGATTGATATAATCAATTCTTTCGGTCTCTGAAACTATCACAGGAAGGTAGTAATGATTCGCAAGATATTTAATTTTAATTTTTTGATTTCTTATTTCAAAATTTCCCGTCTGTTCAAACAATGTCATTTGTTTTTCAAATTCTTTTCTGGGAATTTTACCATATTGTTCATCTAATTCTTTTTGTCTTTCAGGATAATGCCGCACTTCCTCAATTTTCTTTCTTATTTCTTCATAATATTTTTCTTCATCACTAAATCTGACTTTTTTAAAGTGAACAATTTCATTTTCTAATTTCTTAAATTTATCAAACTTTTTGTTTTTAATTCCAAAGTAATCAAAAATCCGACCCAGAATTAATTCTGGTTCTAAAAGTGAATTGCTTTCGCTAAAATCATAGTATTGCTCTTTTTTATCAAAGCTTTCTTCTGCTTTCTTCAAAACTTTTACTTCACAATCATATTTAACCAAAGCGACTTTATCGTTTATAAATTTGTAAAACTGAGATGTTATATTAAAATCTTTATAGCTGATGGGATAATTTTGAGGAGTTTGTTCCTCGGCAAGGACTTCCTCTGTGGTTTTATAAACTGGTATCAAAAGAAGACGTTTTTGTGTTTCGGGATTTAAAATAAATGCTTCACCCAAGTTTTTCTCTTGCTTTTCTTNNGTTTTGATTATTTCTTCTAGGTTTTTAGCGTTAGTGCCAAAAACAAACAAACTCTCAATTGGTAAAATCAGATTTTTAACTTTTTTGAATAATTGTTCTTTAACTTCTCCTGCATTGAACAAGTTTTGAAGTCGCTTTCTTTGATATTTTTGTGGTTCTATTCTTATACCTCTGCCTACTGATTGTAGAACGAATTTTTTGGCGTCGCTTCCAATTCCAATATTCACAAACAAAAGAAGATTTGGCCTGTTAGAATCCCAGCCCTCATAAAAGGAGCGTGAACCCATTAAAATATTTATATCAGAATCATCGTGATTTATTTGCTTAAAATAACTTTTGTTTTCAAAACTTTCATTTATTTCATATCCTTCAAGTTTATCTTTCAGCCAGTTGGAAATATCGCCGATTTTAATTAGTACAAACGGTTTATCGGCTGTCATTAATCTAAAAATCAACTCTTGTCGATTTCCTGGGATTTTCAAAACTTCAATCTTTCCAGGAGTTTTGGCATTGAAAACATATTTCAAAATATCCTTGTAATCTATTTTTAAAATCAAGTCCGTGTTGATAGTGCATTCTAACTCCTCAAATTCAAATTTAGTATTATTAAGAAACTCTTGGGCAATTTCTTCTTTTGCTTTTTGAAGTAAATCCACTTCAATTTTATTTTGTGCGATTTTTTCTATCTCTTTGAAAAACAGCTCNNTCTACAGACACAGAATTAACCAGCGTTAGAAGTAGGGGATGATGGTATAAAATATTATTAATATCTCTGATTTTTTCAAAATGTTTGTTGATGTAAGTTAAAAATAAAAGAGTTTTCAAAACAATTTTTTGCTTTTCTTGTTTTGAAAAATCAGTTTTATTTCTGAATGCAGTTATATCTTGTTTTGATACATAAATATGCTTGCCGTATCCTTCTTCAACGAATCTTGAAAGATTGAAGTTAAAGGCGCAGGTTGCAAAGTCTCTTGGATCGGTAAAGGTTGCGGAAAAATTGAATAAAAATCCGTTTCTTGAAAGTATGGAGTATAAAATCTGTCGCTTGCTGTCTTCCTTGTCACCTTTATGAGCTTCATCCAAAAGAATATACCATTTGCCGCTATTATCATAATTTCTAAAATTCACGATTTTTTCTTTCTGTTTATCGGAAATCAAATCGGATCGGTAATAAAAAACGGTAATCTCATTTTTAGTAAATGGCAGGGTATTTTCACGCTTTACGTTTTCATAATCCTTCAAATTTTTGAGATTTATCTTTGTATTAAAATTAAAGTTATTAAATTCCTCAATATGATTTTTGAATTGGTCTAAAAGGTCATCACGGTGCGTCAAAAACAGAATATCGTTTTTGGGAATTTCGCCTTTTGAAATAAGCAGTCCTAAAAGCTCAATTAATTTAACAATAACCAGTGTTTTACCTGAACCTGTTGCCATCCAAAAACTCATTCGATTGATAAAACGTGAAAAAGAAATTTTAGAATCTATAACCGGATAATCTTTGTCATATTCTAAAAGATATTTTGCGGTTTTGCCATCTTGTTTCTTTTTCAAATTGTAGTCAAAGTTTCCTTCAAATTCATTTAACTTATAGTGATTAAACAAGCGTTGTTTGTCTGCATTTTTATTTTCAAAATAAAGCCATAGGCCACGCAAAGCATTTTTAAGTGCATCCTGCTGAAAGTCAAAGAGTGTTTTGTCTTTTGAAAACCGCTCAAAATCAAATCCTTGCCATGTTATAGGTAAAGTTTCAAAGGAAATATCATCTATGATGTTTTGTAAATATAGTTTGGCCATAACTAAAATAATTCTATTGTTTTATCTTCAATTAATTTTAGAAGATATTTGTTCAAATAAAAATAGTCAGGTTCGTTTTTAATCGCACGAGTTAAAATTTCAAAGGCAGGATTTTCTTTGTCGTTCCTGTCAAAAAGAATTAGACCAATCCCAAATTTTAAACATAAAGATTCCACTCTTTTTATATCTGCTCCATTAGCTTCTTTTGGAATAGCTAAATAAACTTTATGGCTAAAAAGTTTATAAGAACAAGCTTGGCCAAAGGAAGTAATTAGTTGCCCAATATCAATTTTTATCTCGGCACTAACTATTTCAATCGGCGGTTGAATATGCCCTAAACCTAATATTCTATAAGTTCCTATCACATCAGGAGTTCCCCATCTATCTTGAAATTTATTCCCGCCCAATGGAATAGCTTTTGTGCATTCTTCTAAATCATTGACTAAATAATCAGCAAATGGTTTATAAAAATCTTCTTCCTTTATTTCTTTACGTGCCTCATCTTTTATTTCACTTTCTTTAAAATACTTTTTTAAAATATATAAACCCTTTTCTGGTCTTAAAGCATCCTTTATCTGTTCTTTATCAATTTTTTGCTTAAATACCCAAACTGTACCACGAATAGCATTAATTTTAATTTCTGGTAATTCCTCACTGATTTTACGAATTAAATCTGCATACCGAATTCCATTTGGTTGATTCTCTAAAATTTCATATGCTTTTTTTATTATTTTTTCTTGTTGTGTAGGCATAGTTTTATTTCCACAAATTAATAGTTTTGTTAATTTATAATTTAAATCTTTTGTATTAATTTTAGTTTCATGTCGCTAACAAATTGGTAATTATTTTTATCAATTTATCTTTTTCACTTGGATCGCTAATGGCAATTAAAATTGCAAGTGCGGTTAAAGTATTATTATTGATTTTCTTTTCTCCGGTAGAACGGTAAAGAAAATCATTTTTATCCAGATAATAAACAAATAAGAAAGAAGCAATTCGTTTATTACCATCTACAAAAGGATGGTCTTTGATAATAAAATACAAAAGATGAGCGCTTTTTTCTTCTAATGAAGGATATAATTCTTTTCTATCGAAGGTTTGGTAAATATTACCTAAAATGCCTTTAAACTTATCGCTGTTTTCTCGTCCAAAGAAATCGCTTGCTTCTTTTCTGGCAATGAGGTCTTTCTTTATTTTACTAATCACATTTATTGCTTCTTCATATTTTAGAATAAATTTACCTTTTGTGTTTTTGATAAGAGATAATTTTTCTTTATCATACTGTTCAAGAAGGGTGAGGGTTTTTGAATAGTTCGCAAGTAAATTAAAAATTTCCTGTTCTTGTCCAGCTAAAAGTTCGTGTTTAGATTTTTCCTGCAAAAAAGAAATGGCACCTTGCAATTCCTGGATTTGATTTTTGGCCTGTAAAAGTCGTTTCTCATTGATAATGTATCCTTTGAATAAATAATTTTTTAAAACATTTGTGGCCCATTTTCTAAAATGAATTGCTCTGGCAGAGTTTGTTCTATAGCCAACGGCTAAAATAACATCTAAATTATAAAAAGCTACTGGTTTATCTGAATTTGCAATGTGCAAAAATTGCACATTGCTTTTTCTGTCAACTTCTTTATCGGCAAAAATTTTATTGATATGTTTTGTTATTACCGTTCTTTCTTTACCATAAAGGCGGGCAATTTCGTCCTGTCTTAACCAGATTGTCTCTCCTTCAAAGCGTGCTTCAACTTCAATCTCATTTTTAGGAGATTTATAAATAACAATCTTGTCTTTTTTAAATTTGTCCTGTTTCATAGCTTAATTATTCTTACCAAATTAACAAAACCACCTTTGCCTTCAATTTTAGCACCGATGAAAACATCTTGTAGTGCGCTGTAAAATTTTTGTTCTTTGGTCATAGTAAATATTATTTTAATAAGTCATCAACACCAACACTAAGGGCTCTGGCTAATTTTTGAAGTGTATCAATTGAAGGATTGGTAATATTGCCTGACTCTAGTTTTATCACTGTGTTATAGGAAATGTCAGCCAATTTAGAAAGCCGGTCCTGTGACAATCCTTTTTGTTTTCTTAATTTTCTTATATTTTTGCCTATTGTTGAAATTTCTTTTGACATAGTAGTATTATAATAATAGAATGTATGTATAGAGTAATTCTTATCTATAATCATAATACAAAAATACTTTAATAATGTAAAGAGAAATTTAGGAGTTTAATTTCAAATGTCTGTGCACGAAAGAAATTGCGAGTAATCAAAAAAACACCCAATGGTGTTCTTTGTCGCAATTGTTGAATGAAGAAGAAAGGAGATTGGGGAGGGGGAGAAATTTTTGCCTATCCTCGTTTTCCGCTTCCGACTTTTCCGCTGCTGCTGAGTTTCGTGCCAACAAAGTTGGTGCACCGCCTACATTTCAAGTTTACAGCTCTTTTCTTTCTGTCTTAACTTCTTTTTTAAATTTTACTTTATCCAAATTTTCCAATTGCTTTTCCGTTAACCCTACATCAACAATTTTTCCGATACCAACTTTTAGCCCGGTAGCATTTAATAATCTAATCAAGGCTAATTGGTTCATAAGTTGATTTCGCATTTTCTCGTCTTGATTCAAAATTTCTGAATTTTCTTCCAGTGCACCTATAGCTTCTTCTATTACCTGTTTATTTTCACCTTTAATAACGCTGCCGAGCTTAAATGTCCATTTGCCGTTTTGCTGATAAAATAAAACATTTTCCTGACCAACTAAATCAATAAATTTACCTGATTCTTCAAAATATTTCTTAAATCTTAATAAAAATTCTCTTACACAATCTGCAAATTCTTTGTCTTTATCTACTAACTCAAAAATTGGTTTCAGTTTTTCATTAAATTTTAAAAAGTCTTTTTCATCAAATTCGCCATCGCCTAAAAGTGCCTTATTCATTTTGTCATAGACTTTTCTGTTTTTTTCAATAGACGATTCTTGTTCAATATAGCCAGCACTAAAATCTTTTTTATTCGGGTCTTTAAAAATATTACTCGCTTCCTGTATTGAAATTATACCTTCAATATTTTGCGAAATATTGTTCTGCTCAACACTTATTTTTTGCACCATTACTTTTTCACGCAAGCAATGTTCTTGTCCGAAATGTTTGTATAATTGTTCATTTTTACCATTTTCAACATCTACATATTTATCTGCCATTTTTCTTATTTCAGGGGGCAACTTAGTTTGTCCAATACTGCTCGCCTTTTCTAAAACACCTCTATTTAACTTGATAACAAAAGTTGGATTTTGGGGATAGATAAAAACATCATGAGTGCCACCATGTCCGACTCTTTGCAACTGACTAAAATCAATAAATCCTTCTTTGTTTGGTAGCTTGCTTATAAAAGATTGAATTTGGGTATCTCTATTTTCAATGCCGAGCCGTTCTTTTATTTCTTCTATCTTATTTTGATCATCAATTTTTCTTTGGATATCTTCTATTTGTTTGGTGTTATCAACGCCTTCTTCTTGTGGTAGTTGACTTGAAACTATTTCAGCTTGTGGTATTTCCGCGGCTTTCTTCTCTTCTTCTGGATTTTTTGGTTGCATAAATTTTGCTTCAAAATTTTCCATAAAAATTATTTCATTAAATCGTCAATTGAAATACCTAAACTTCTGGGATTTTTGCCATTGTTTCAATTGTCGGGTTTGGTGTTGCGCCGGACTCAATCTTGATAATCACATTATAAGCAATATTAGCCAGCTTCGAGTGTTCAGTTTTCTGCTCCGTCTTTAGCGGAGCAATCAGCCGGAGTTTTGTTTAAAATGGGTTCGAGTTTCGTTTTTTCAGGGAAAAAAGTTTACTTGCAAAATTTCGTCAAGTTTCGTCTGGTCGCAATTACTGAACGCCGCTCGAACTTTCTTTGAGCGACAATCTGCGCCCTGACGGACGCAGAACCCGCCCAGCGGCGGCACTCGCCTTGCGGCGAGCAAAGCAGAAAATTTTTCCATTCATTTTTTGGCGCGCCCTTTCCGTTTTTAATTTTTCCTTTAAGGAAGAAAAATTTTCTGCTTTGTCCTTCTGCTGACGCAGAATGCGCCACCGCTTCCCACCCCATGCCGCGCTTCGCGCGGCAGAGCAGGCGGGCAAAAATTCCTTCCCCCAGACCCCCTTCCTTTTTGCCCGCCTGCTGAACGACACGGATTTTTTCGGCGGACGGCGGGGCCGAAACATTTTGAATAGTCGCCCTTGCCCCACGCCACCCGTGCGCGGGCGACAAGAAGAAACTCCCTATCTGTTGACTAAAGCAAAAATAATTCATATACTACCAGTATAAGCAAGAACTTGATTATATACAACTATGTTAATAAAGTTTTATAACTATGTCAAAGAGTAAGTCCACTATTGGCGAGAATATACGGAAGTACCGCCTGCAAAAAGATATGTCTCAAGACCGCCTGTCCAAACTGGCGGATGTCGCTTTTCATACCATTGTTAAAATTGAGTCGGGCGAGACGCCAAATCCAACAATAGAAACGGTAAGAAAGATCGCGGATGCGCTCGGCGTAAGTATTGATGATTTAATGAAATAACTATGGTAAACAGTTTTCGCAAAAAAGATTCGGCAAAGCTCACATGGGACACCAAACCCAAGCGCGCGCCGAACCCAAAAGACATTGAGTTTCAGACCGCGGAGGTCGTGATTCCCAATCCGGAAAAAGCCGGGCAATTGCCGTTTTCTTTTCGGGACAAACTTTTCGGCGAAGAAGAACTAGACAAACAGAAAATGAACCGGCTCATTTGGGGCGACAATCTGCTCGCAATGCAGGCGCTTTTGGCGCAAGGGTATGAGGGCAAAATCAATCTCATCTACATTGACCCGCCGTTTGATTCAAAAGCCGACTACTCGCACAAAATCAAAATTGACGGCACGGAAATGACTAAAGAGCCGAGCGTGATTGAGCGGCTCGCTTACAAAGACACATGGGCCGGCGGCACGGATTCTTACCTTGATATGCTCTATCCGCGCCTGCAGCTGATGAAGCGACTCCTCGCGCCCAACGGCTCAATTTATGTGCATCTTGATTGGCATGTGGGGCACTATGTGAAAGTGATGATGGATGAGATTTTTGGGAAAGAGAATTTTTGCAATGAAATAATCTGGAATTATGGAGCTTTATTTAAGGCACGCGAAACATTGTGGCAAAGAAAACATGACAACATTTACTTCTATTGCAAAGACCCTGATAAATTTACTTTCAATACACAGTTCTCGGAGTATTCAGAGGGCAGTATAGGACACTACAAATATGAGGATGAGAAGGGCAAATACCGTTTTACCTCTACGCCCGGGCCTGATGGCAAAAGGATTCAGAAAAAAATCTATCTAGGTGAAGGTAGCCCGATGACTGATGTGTGGAGTGATATTGATGTACTCACTGGACAAAATCTACAAAAGACAGGATATGTTACTCAAAAAAATGAGAAGTTGTTGGAGCGCATTATCGTGGCATCGTCTAATGAGGGCGATTTGATTGCCGATTTTTTCGTTGGTTCTGGTACTACTCTGGCGGCTGCTGAAAAACTCAACCGCCGTTGGATTGGATGCGAACTCGGCAAAGTCGGTATTCAAGTAACACGCGGGCGGCTCGTGGAGCAGGAAGCAAATCCATTCATCGTTGAAAACATCGGCAACTACCAGCGTGAGATGATTTATCTTTCCGGCGGCAGGATTTATGAAATGCAGAAAATCATTTTGAAGCTCTACGGTGCGGAGCCGATCAAAAATCGGCATGATTTGGGCGTGAGAAAAGACGAAAAGACGCTGGAGCTTGTCTATTGCGGCTATCCCGACCGACCGGTAACGGCGCGCAAGGTGGAGGAGCTCGCGCGCGAGGCGCGGGATTTGGAAGGCACGGGTTACAAGCGGCTCGTCATTCTCGCGTGGGATTATGAATACAACTACAACGAACTTTTGGCCTCTCGCCTGCGCGCCGCCGGCAAGGATATCAAAACTGAAGTCGTGAGCCGTCAGATTCCCCCGGACATTTACGAATACTTGAAGAAAGCGAGAGACGAGGAAGAAATTGAGACGCTTGCCGAAAAAGTGAAATTCTTTGAAAAGCCATATCTCAAACTTGCCGAACCGAAAATTGACGGAAAGAGTGCAACCATCGGCATTGATAACTATGTGCTGTATGATTTCCCGCTCGGCTTCGGCAAAAAGGCGGACGAGGCGCGCGAGCAACTGCTTAAAATGGTGAAAGACAATTTTGCCGTGCTTATTGACTACTGGGCGGTGGATTGGGATTACGACGGGTTCACTTTCAAAAGCCAGTGGCAGGACCTGCGCGGATTTGGCAGAAAAACAAAAGTGGTGAACACAAAAACATCACATACTTACGAAAAGCCGGGTAAATACACTATCGCTATCCGCGTTGTTGATATTTTCGGAAACGACGCAACCGGCACACTTGAAGTAACCATTAAATAATATGCCAAAGAAAGCAGTACAACCTATCGTCAATGAGCTACCGCTCGTAAAAGCGCTTGAGGAGGAAGCACGCGCATGGGCGGATCAAGGCTGGCCGGGCGTAACACAGACCACGCACGACCTTTTGGCATACTGGTTTGAGCGCGATGAGGAAGACGCAGAGCGATTCCACGATTGCCAGCGCCGCGCGATTGAAGTGATTATTTACTGCCACGAAATTTTGGGATTCACCTCGTTGAAAGACGCTTACGAACGGCTCGCGCCGGACGTGCTTGCCCAGAGCGCGGCGTTGTATGACGAAGTTGCATCAATTCCCTTCCCCAAGTACGCGCTAAAAATGGCAACGGGCACAGGCAAGACATGGGTGCTTGCCGCGCTTTTAGTTTGGCAGTACTTCAATAAGCTCAACGGAGAGAACGATAAAAAATACTCGTCGCATTTTATGGTTGTCGCGCCAGGGCACGAGGTGTTGAATCGCTTGCTGGATATGTTTTTGGGCAAGCACGATCCAAAAACCGGCTTTCGCGACAAGTCGCGTTCGGATTTTGAGCGCAGTTTGTTTATGCCTGACGGCGAGCGGTGGCGAAACCGATTTAATCTGCGGATTTTGGAGCCGTCAGATGTGCGGGCGAATATGACCCCACCGGACGAACCTTTTGTGTATATCACCAACTGGCAGCAGTTTCGCTTGAGTGAAAGCAAAAGTTTGTGGGACCAGTACACTGGCGCGGACGTAGAAGACCAGCCGCGCGGTGAAGTTATTGCCGATTTTCTCGCCGAGTATCCCGATTTGATTGTCTTAAACGACGAGGCGCACCATGTGCATGGCTCAAAATCCAAAACTGGAGACGAGCTTGTGTGGCGGCGCTTTATGCAGGTGCTTTTTAAGCGCATCACCGAACGCCACAAAGAAAGGAGCGGACTGTTTTTACAGATTGATTTTTCGGCAACGCCGTTTTTCGGAAGCGCGCATAAAAAAGAGTTTTTCCCTCATATTGTTTATGACTACGATTTGGTGGATGCGATGCGCGCTATGCTCGTCAAGCAGATTTTTCTTGAGGAGCGCCAGCTTGTCGCAGGCGAAGATGCAGGCGAGCTAAAAGTGCGCGCCGAACGGGCAGAGCCGGAAGGAGATCATCGCCGTGGCGCGGTTATCGGACTTTCTTCGGACCAAAAACTGCTCCTTGATATTGGAAAGAAAAAACTTGAGCAGATCGCCCAAGAGTTCAAAGAGCGAGGCATTGAGAAAAAACCGGTGCTCTTTATCCTTGCCGAAAATACCGAGGTGGCGGATATGGTAGCAGAGCACTTTTCACACCTTACCGACGAGCGCGGCAGAAGTTACGAAAAACAAACGCTCGTTATCCATTCGGACAAGAAAGGCGAAATGGGCGACAAAGAGTGGGAAAAGTACCGGCTCCAGCTTGAAACACTCGATGAGCCAGAGGAAATCAATCCCATTCGTGTTGTGATAAGCGTACTTATGCTTCGCGAGGGATTTGATACACGGAATGTTGCGGTTACGGTAGTTTTACGAAGCGCAGAGGCGGATCTTCTGCTTGAACAGGTTGTGGGGCGCGGGCTTCGCTTGATGTTTCCGGGCTACGAGTATCCCGAATTACAGGAGTTGAAGCGTGAGGCGCGCGAGGACGTGATGAGGAATAAGCCGCCCAAAAGCTCGCTTGATTTTCTTTTTGTCGTTGAGCATCCACGATTTAAGGCGTTTTATGATGAATTGCGCGCGCAAGGGTATGCCATCGGCATTGGCGACAGCGGAGAGACCGAGGTTACCGGCGACTTGGAACTTATTGAGGCAACGCCGGAGCGAGTTGAGAAATACGATGTCGCGTGGCCGGTGCAGGTGTATGAACAGGCGCCGCGGCTTGATGTCCGCGGAGTGGATATAAACAAATTGCCTTCGTACAAAATCCCGTTTGATGTTCTGCAAAAACAACTCTCCAAGCTCGCCGTGACGGAGACGCACGCAGAAACCGGCGGCAAGGTGAAGACATGGAAGCTGGAAAATGAATACTTTGATTACAACCATTTTCTGCGGCAAGCGACGCTCGCCGTGTCACGCGAGCGCGGAATGCAATTACTCACCGGCCAGATGTCGGAGATTACGGCTATCGTTGACGAGTATGTGAATAAAAAACTTTTTGGACAGACGATTGATTTTTCAAAACAAGAAAATCACATCGTGCTGAATTACTCCGATTTGTTTGATTTTATTGTCGGCGTGGTGCGACGCGCGATTGTGGAGGCGCTTGGTGAGATTCAATATGAGGCGAGGGTCGGAAAAGTTGGACGCGCAAGCGATGTGAAAAAAATCTATGTGCGAGCGTCGCTTGCTGTTCCGGTGGAGCGGTGTATTTATCCCAAGCTCGGCTACCGACGGAGCGGCGAGGGCTTTGAGAAAAAATTTATTGAGGAAGTTTTGAATGTGTCCGGCGAGGTTGAGGCGTTTTTGAAGTTGCAGGAGCGCAAGCACAATCTCAATATCTCATACCGCGACCAGTACGGAATCACGCGTCCTTATTATCCCGACTTTATCGTAAAAACGGCAGAACGGATGTTTATTGTGGAGACAAAAGCTGAAGAAGAAATACAGAAAGCCGAAAGCGACGCCAATAACCCAATCGTGCTCAAAGCCCGCGCCGCTCAAAGCTGGTGCAAGACGGCGAGCAAGGTGAGCGTTGAGGGGCAACCCGCGGAGTGGGAATACCTTGTTATGTCGGACAAGGACGTGAAGGAGAATAGCCAGCTTGGGTTTGAGGGATTGGTAGGGATTGCGCGGGCGACTACGGAGCGGCTGGTGCGGGCAAGTGAAGGGCGTTTAATTTAGTAAATGTTATGGATTTGTATTTTTCCGACCATTTCAAAGTAAAACCCCAAAACCTCGAAAAATACGGGGCTTTTAATATTTCTCTTGTTGCCGACCTTCCGCTTTTTATTGACCCCTTTTTGCTTTTCAACAGCAGAAAGAAAAAGTATAAACAGCTACACAGTGAAATAATCAGATACCTGATTTTTTTGAGAGATAAAGCAAGCGAAGAGCACGACAAAGGGAAGTTAAAATCGTGGTACGCCTTCAAAGAAGTCGAGCAAAACTGGCTCGGCTTCTCTGTAGCAGGAAACAAAGGCAGTGCGCTTGGAATGGATTTTGCGCGAGCGTTGAATGAAAATCTGAATAAAATTTTTCAAGAATTCGGGCAGGAGAAAATAACGAAAAGCAGCCACTTGGAAAAACTTTGTCTGATAAAGGAAGGTGTCGGGAAAGATAATATAAGCGATTTCGCCACAAACTTAATCAAGGAGTTTTTGTTGGAATATACCCAGACGTTTGCCCACAGTCATATTGATAAAAGTTTGCGCGGCGAATTTCGTGTGCCGAGAACCCGCTTTAATTACGAAACCGAAACATGGGAAGAAAGAACTTTTGACCTGCCGAAATATGAGGGCGATTTCGTTATTTTGACCCCGAAAGATTTGTTGACGAAAGACGAGACATGGATAAACCGAAAAGATTTGTTGGAAGAATTTGAATTGATACCCAATGCCATTACAAACGACCAACTTCGCTTTCAAGTAAATAATTATTTCCGAAGCATCCTCGTTCCCGATCCAAAAAGGAATAAAGAGCCGACGAAACAAGAAAGAATGTCTGCCGCTTTTGCTACCATTCGCCAATTCCCCCAGATTATTGATTACTACATAAAGTACAAAGAGGAGCACGGCGACCAAGCCGAGAGCATAAGCGGCGAGAAAGTTATTTTTTCTGAAAATGTATACATAAAAAATGTTCAAAATTTCATCTCTGGATTGCAGAAAACCGATTTTTATTCACCTGCTAAAAACAGCTACGAGGAAGCGAAAAAGAAAATCGAAATTTTGAAGGAGTACATAGAGAATAACGATGGTTATAAACTTTTCTATCACAAAAACGAGTGTATCGGCGCAGAGAGAGATTTACAGCTTCTTTTCGGTTTGGTATGTCACGAATCGTCCACTTTTGATATCAACCGAGAAGTAAATCAGGGCAGAGGCCCCGTGGATTTCAAAGTTTCTAAAGGTAGTGCGGATAAAACATTGGTTGAATTCAAACTTGCAAGAAATAAGAAGCTGAAACAAAATTTGCAAAAACAGGTCGCGATTTACGAAAAAGCGAACAAGACAACATCCTCTTTCAAAGTAATAATCTACTTTACGGAAGATGAGTACAAACGCGCTATTGGAATTTTGAACGACCTCGGACTTACCGGCAGAGAGGATATTGTCTTAATTGACGGAAGGAGCGATAATAAGGTATCGGCCTCAAAGTCATAACCCCACCCACCGCCCAAATTGAGGCCCCGCCGTCCGCCGAAAA
>DDMA01000001.1:0-150 GCA_002340425.1 Patescibacteria group bacterium UBA2558
AAGAGCCCTTCCAACATCTCTAATTGATGCACGAGCAGCCATTGTTCCAAAAGTAATAATCTGTGCAACCTTGTCTCTGCCATATTTTTGCGCAACATAGTTTATCACTTCATCTCTTCTGTTGTCAGCAAAATCTAAATCAATATCAGG
>DDMA01000001.1:295-5377 GCA_002340425.1 Patescibacteria group bacterium UBA2558
AATTCTTTCAAATAATCTTCTGCTGTTTTATTATCAGGAACATCAAAAGAGGGAAGCTTGAATTCTCCTAATTCTAACTCCAAATTACATAGATTTGCTATTTTATTTGTATTTTCTATTGCTTCAGGAACATCTTTGAAAGCACTTTCCATTTCTTCAGGTGACCTAATACTGAAATCCTCTCCTAACATAGACAATCTTTCTTTGTCGTCAATATTAGTTCCTGTATTAATTAACATTATAATGTCTTGTGCTTCAGCATCATCTTTATTTATATAATGGCAATCATTTGTAGCAACCAACGGAATCCCTGTCTTTTTGCTTAAATCAATCATCATCTGATTAGCTCTTTGTTGTTCAGGAATATTAGGATGATGTTGTAATTCTAAATAGAAATTACCTTTTCCAAAAATATGCTCATATTTAATGGCCATTTCTTCTGCCTTTTCTTTTTTATTTGATAATAATAAATGAGGAATTCTTCCTTGTAGACATGCTGACATTGCAATAATTCCATCTGAATATTTTTCTAATAATTCAAAATCAATTCTTGGCTTATAATAAAATCCTCTCAAGTGTGCTTCTGTTATAATTTTAACAAGATTGCCATATCCTTTCTCATTTTTAGCTAATAAAACTAAATGATATCTTTCATTAGAATCTTTTTCTAACATTGAGTTTATTGCCTCGTAAACCTCGCAACCAATTATTGGTTTAATTCCCTTGGCTTTGGCTTTTTTATAAAACTCAATCGCTCCATACATAACACCATGGTCCGTTAAGGCCACCGAATCCATTCCTAACTCTTTTACTTTATCTAAGATATCATCTATTTTTGATAATCCATCTAAAAGAGAATAATGAGAGTGTAAATGTAAGTGTGTAAATTTACTCATTTAAATTATTTTTTTTCCTTCAAGCTTCATGGTCGTGGTGTCTATTTCTCCTTTTCCGCTTTTTACTCCTGTTAAAACAAGATTGTTTCCTATATTGACATCTTCCATATCAATTAATCCTTCGCTTGTCATTTTTTTCAAATTAAGAGATCCCTTTATCGTCGCTGTTCCCAAAAACAAATCTCCCCTAACACTTAAATCCTCGTATTGGGCACTTTTAATGTTTGCATCTTCTAATATCACATCACCTTCAATTTCTGCTTTACTTAAGCTTAAAAACCCCATTGTTGTTAATTTTTTAGCATTGACATTTCCTTTTATCTTAGCTCTAATCAGGTTAATAGCTCCCTTAACAAATGCATTTTCTAAAATTAAATCATCATCTATCTCACTATTTCCTAAATAAACGGAACCATTAATAATAGCGTTTCTCAAGTTTAATTCTCCTAAAATTATTACTTCTCCTAAAAAAATAGAACTCATAACCTCAGTATTTTCTAAAATAAGGCCTTCTTTGACTTTGTCTGTTATCATCGACAAATCAGTGATTACAGAATTAGAAAGGTCAATTGGCCTTCTTTCTTTTTCGGCATTTTTAATTTCAGAAATAATATCCATTTGATTCAATGTTTTTTTGTTGTTGTTTTCCCTGCCCATATACTGTATTATACTATAATTATGCTAAAAGAGTCAAAACATATCATTGGTATAGACGAGGCAGGCAGGGGACCACTAGCTGGACCAGTAGTTGCTGCTGCTGTTTTAGATTCATCAAAAAGAATTAAAGGCATTAAGGATTCTAAATTATTGAGTGAAAAAGAAAGAGAAAGATTATATATTGAAATTATTAATAATTATAAATGGGGGATAGGAATAGTTTCAGCAAAAAGAATAGACAAGGTGAATATACTTGAAGCTACCAAAGAAGCAATGATTAAAGCAGTTCGTAACTTAGAAAAGAAATACAAACTCAAGATTGATCATCTTATCATTGATGGAAATATGAAGATTAATATTGATATAAGTCAAAAATCTATTATTGGAGCTGATAGAAAAATATATTGTGTAAGCACAGCAAGTATTATCGCTAAGATAACTAGAGATCATCTAATGATAAAATATGATAAATTATATCCGGAATATAATTTTAAGAGGCATAAAGGATATGGGACAAAAGAGCATTTCAAATTAATTAAAAAATATGGAAGTTGTGAAATACACAGAAAAAGCTTTAAACCTTTTGACAAAGATAAATAAAAATGTATAATAACGATATATGGCAGTACCAAAACAAAGACAAAATCAATCAAGGAGAGACAAAAGAAGAGGCAATATATTTATTAAGGCCCCTAATTTAGTTTCTTGTCCAAAATGCCAAAAACCAGTATTACCTCATAGTGCTTGCGGTTATTGTGGTTTCTATAAAGGAAGAGAAGTAATAGATGTAATGGCAAAATTGGAGAAAAAAGAGCAAAAAAGAAGAAAAAAGGAAATAGAAAGTAGTTCACAAGAAAAAAAATAAGCTATGGCTTCAAGGCACCTTTCACGTTCAGTAGCAATGCAAAGTCTCTATGAATGGGACTTTCTTGGAATGCCGGAAGATCAATTAGAGATTATTACTGAAAGAAATATTGAAGAGTTTGGCAAAGGCCTAGAAAGTGATGACTTCATTTGGGCCCTTGTCTACGGGGTCCAAGATAAAATTGATCCTATCAACAAAATAATAGAAAAAACTGCTCCTGAATGGCCAATTAATCAAATTAATATCCTTGATAGAAACATCTTAAGAATAGGCATATTTGAATTACTATATGAAAAAATAGACGAAGTGCCCCCTAAAGTAGCGATCAATGAATCAATTGAGCTGGCTAAAAACTTTGGTGGAGAAAGCTCTAGAAAATTTGTAAATGGTGTTTTGGGGACAATCTATAGAGAATTAATAAATGAATCCGATGAAAAATAATTTTGTAGAATTAGAAAAATATCTAAACATTTCTTTTAATAACAAAGATCTCTTAATTCAAGCATTCTGTCACCGCTCTTACTTGAATGAAAATCCTGACTTTTACTTGGGGCACAATGAAAGATTAGAATTTTTAGGAGATGCTGTACTAGAACTTGTAACAACCGACTATCTCTTCAGAAATTATCCGGACAAGCCAGAAGGAGAAATGACTGGTTGGCGGGCATCACTAGTTAATTCTAACATCATCTCGGACATAGCTAGGGAAATGAATTTTGAAAAGTTTCTCTTGCTATCTTCGGGAGAAGCAAAAGAAAATGGAAAATCAAGAAAATATATTTTGGCAGATACATTTGAAGCATTTATCGGAGCAGTATATTTAGATCTCGGATATGAATCTGCTAAAAAAATAATTGAAGAAAAACTAATTAAAAGAAAGTTACCAGAGATAATAGAAAAGAAATTGTACAAAGACCCTAAGTCACTGCTTCAAGAAAAATCTCAAGAGATACTTTCAATTACACCAACATATAGTGTCGTTGAGGAAGAAGGACCAGATCACCAAAAGAATTTTGTCGTTGGAGTATACTTTGGTGAAGATTTAATAGCTCAAGGAAAAGGATCTAGTAAACATGAAGCAGAATTAAAATCAGCAGAAGAGGCATTGAAGATAAAAAAATGGGCCTAATATACTTGAAAATATTTCACAATTAGTGTATTATACCATCGTTAATTAAATATAATAATATGTTAGCAATAAGACTATTTAGAGTAGGAAAGAAGAAACAACCATCATACAAGATTGTTGTAACAGATAAACAAAACCCACCACAAGGAGGTCAGTTTATCGAGCAAGTTGGTTTCTACAACCCCTTAACAAACGAAAAAACACTAAAAGGGGATAGAATAAAATACTGGCTAAGCGTTGGAGCTCAAACATCAGACACAGTTCATAATATGTTAATTACTGAAAAAATAATTGAAGGAGAAAAAAGGAAGAGAAAAATTGTGGCCAAAAAAGTAGAAGAAAAAGAGAGCTAGTGTTGACAACTTTTTCATTTTTTAAGATAATTCCGATAGGGTAGAATNNAAGGTCGAACTACCTAGTTATATATAGATAGATAAATAAGAAAGAAAGCATGTCATCAGATACAAAAGATGTAGAATTTCTAGAATACATTGTAAAAGCATTAGTTGATCACCCAGAAGACGTTAAAACAGAAAGAAAAGTTGACGAAATGGGAGTATTACTTTCAGTAAGAGTACACCCAGAAGATATGGGTCAACTAATTGGTAAGAAGGGTTCTACAGCAGGCGCAATCAGAAGCCTAATTAGAATCATCGGGCTTAAAAATCAAGCTAGAGTTAATCTAAAGATTGAAGAGCCAGAAGGTGGTTCAAGGGTAGCTCCAAAGCAAGAAGCTAATGCTAGTAAACCAGCAAGCAATCCTACGGAAGATTTCGAGGATTTTAAGATATAACTTTTAAGACAGAAAGTCCCCGCCAAGGGGATTTTTTGTTTTACTTGATTAATAATATTAAAAATGTACGTNNTTGATATAATTACAATTTTTCCTAATATATTTGACTCATACTTAAATGAATCTTTTATTAAAAAGGCACGAGATAAAAAACTTGTTAAAATTAACATTCATAATCTTAGGGATTTTGCTGATGATGAAAGAAAGACAGTTGATGATAGGCCTTTTGGTGGGGGATTAGGAATGGTTTTGAAAATTGAACCAATATTTAAAGCTGTAAAAAAATTAAGAAAGAAAGACAGTAGGGTAATTGTTTTTAGTCCAAGAGGAAAACAATTCAATCAAAAGAAAGCTCATCAATTAATGAAATACAAAAACATCATCTTTATCTGTGGAAGATATGAAGGAATAGATGAAAGAGTTAACAAGAAAATAGCTGATGAAGTAATATCGATAGGGGAATATGATTTAATGGGTGGGGAGTTGCCAGCAATGGTAGTTATGGAAACAATGATACGTTTAATTCCAAATGTTTTAGGCAAGCCAACATTTCTTAAAGAAAGAATGACTAAAACAGGAGGATTTATTGAATACCCAGAATACACAAGGCCAGAAGTTTTTGAGCCCAAGAAAGGAGAAAAATGGATAACACCAAAAGTACTACTTTCAGGGGACCACAAGAAGATTCAAGATTGGAGAGACAAGTATGGCAAGGTTATAATGCATAAGTTCAAACACATTC
>DDMA01000005.1 GCA_002340425.1 Patescibacteria group bacterium UBA2558
TTACTGTTGTGTGATCTTTTCCTCCAAATTTTCTTCCTATTTCAGAATATGACATTTTCAATTCTTTTTTTAATAAATACATTGCGATTTGTCTTGGACGAGCATATTCTTTTTTTCTAGAAGTTAAAAACATATTATTTGAGGAAATGTCATAAAAACTATATATTGATTCAATTATTTTTTTATAATTAGTGATCTTGACCGGAGAAACAATAATGTTTTTTAGTAATTTTTTAGCGTCATCAATGTTTATAGTTTTATTTTTATTAGTCTTTTTATAAATTACCAGTCGACTTATTGAACTTTCTAATTCTCTTATATTTTTTTGAACATTATTGGCAATATATTCTAAAACATCTTGAGGAACATCAATATTCTTTTCTTCTGCTTTTTGGTTTAAGATAGCTAATCTTGTTTCATAGTCAGGCATATTTATATCCGCAATCATTCCTCCATTAAAACGGGACTTTAATCTTTCTGTAATAGCTGGGATGTTGTCAGGGTGCCTATCAGAAGAAAGAATAATTTGTTTATTTTTTTGATGAAGAGAATTAAATGTATGAAAAAATTCTTCTTGAGTTTTATCTTTTCCAGCTATAAACTGAATATCATCAACTATTAATACATCAATCTCTCTTAAGTTCTTCTTTAGGTCTTCAATACTTTGAGATCTAATAGCGCTAACAATTTTTGATATCAACCTTTCGGCAGGAATATATTTTACTTTCTTAGAAGGAAAATCTTCTTTTATTTTATTCCCAATGGCTTGCAATAAATGTGTTTTTCCTAATCCTACTCCTCCGTATATAAAAAGAGGGTTATAGTTTTTTCCTGGCTCTTCGACAACAGACATTGCGGCGGCATAAGCAATTTCATTGAATGGTCCAATTATGAAATTATTAAAATTATACTTAGGGTTAAGGTTTGTTTCTTTATCTACTTCTAACTCTGAAAAACCAAGTTGTTCAATGGGCTCATCTTTTTCTTTTTTTGTTGATTTTTTTATTGGTGTTTTTGTAGTTACTGGGACAACAATATATTTAATATCTTTAACTTCTTCGTTAATTGATTTTATTATTTTTAATATCTCTTTATGATATTTTTGTTCCATCCACTCTTTTGAAAATGAATTAGGAACAGAGACAACAACAACATCATCTTCAATAGAAGATATATTAGTGTTAGCAAACCATGTAGCAAAATTTGCTGGAGATATATTCAATTGGATTTGAGACAAAACTGATTGCCAAATTTCTTCATTTGTCATAGCATCATTATATCCTACTATCGTCAACAAATCAAAAAAACATTATAAAATAAGGGCAAAAATAGTCCCTGTGGATATGATGTGGAAAAACAGCTAATAAATATTGTATTATCTTGTACATTTATGTACAGGATAAAAGAACAACATAAAAATTAAAATCTCTTTAAGAGAGAGAACAAACTAATTGACCAAGAACGCTTTTTTTGGTATAGTTTTCTTATAAGTAATAATCAAAAACATTATGAGTAAAACTTATCAACCTAAGAAAAAGAAAAGGCAAACAACTCATGGTTTTCTAGAAAGATCTAGCACAAAAAGTGGCCAGAAGATTTTAGCTAACAGGAGAAGAAAAGGGAGAGCAAGACTTTCTGTTTGATGTTCTATGTTACCAAAAGAAAATCGGCTTAAAAAAAAGAAAGAATTTGAAGCTATTTTTGAAAATGGAAGAACAATTAAAGGAAAAAACATTATTGTAAAGTATTTAGGAAACGGATTAGAATATACAAAAGTGGGATTTATAGTAAGTAAAAAGGTCTCTAAAAAAGCAGTAGAAAGAAATAGAATAAAAAGACAATTAAGAGAGGCCGTAAAATCAACAGATTTAAAAAGAGGATTAAGTATTATAATTATCGCCCTACCAACAATTAAAGATGTTCCATACACTGAAATAGAAAGTGACATCAAAAAAACATTAAAGTTATGAATATTTTTTCAACAATCTATAATGCCATACTTTATCAGCCAATGCTGAATTTTTTGGTTTTAATATATGTCCTTACAGGTAATTTTGGTATTGCTGTAATAGTTCTTACAGTTTTAATTAAGTGTTTAACCAATCCATTAAATAAAAAAGCAATAGAGTCCCAAAAGGCAATGACAGAAATTCAGCCAAAATTAAAAGAGATTCAAAAAAAATACAAAGACGCTCCAGAAAAACAAGCTCAAGAAATGATTGCCTTATACAAAGAAAAAAACTTTAATCCTTTTTCAAGTATTTTTTTACTTCTTATTCAAATTCCTATTATTATTGCGTTATTTCAAATATTTAAAGGTGGGATAGTAATTGACTCTCAATATATGTATTCTTTTGTTCATCTTCCAGAAACGATTAATCCTTACTTTTTAGGAATTGATTTGTCTCAGCCAAATATAATTTTAGCAGTGCTGACAGCAATAGCCCAATATTTCCAAGCAAAAACAAACTTTACAAAACAAGAAACGGACACTAAGGAACCAAAAGACAAAACAATGCAGATTACAGAAATGATGCAAAAGCAGATGATGTTTATCCTCCCAATAATTACATTGTTTGTTTTATTTACTTTACCATCAGCACTTGCTGTTTATTGGTTAATAACAACCGCAATGACAATTTATCAACAAAAGAAGATATTAAAAGAGAAAAATGATTAATGAAGAAGAAATTAAAAATATAGTAGAAGAATTTTTTAACAAAGCTGGCTTTGAGACAAGTATTAATATTGAGCAAAAAGAAGGAGTTATTAATATTGATATTAAAACCAAAGATGCCCAAACATTAATTGGAAGACAAGGCCTTGTCTTAGCTGATATTCAATTACTTTTAAGAAAGATAATTAAAAAGGAAACCAATGAAGATTTCTATCTCTTTGTAGATATTGATAATTACAAAAAAAATAAAGAAAACTACTTAAAAGATCTTGCCTGGAACGTTGCTGATGAAGTATTGAAAACGGGCCAAGAAAAAGAAATTCCCCTAATGTCATCATTTGATAGAAGAATAATCCATATAGAGCTACAGCAAAGAAATGATGTTTTAGTAGAAAGTATTGGGGAAGGAGAAGAAAGAAGAATTATCATAAAACCGGCTAGATAAGTAGGTTTTTTGCTTGTTTAATTTTAACTATCTCTTCCGGGCTTGTAGTAATAATTTGATCTTCGGTATATGAAGCCACTATTCTAATAGAAACATGTTTTTGTCCAGCAAAAAATATTCCTTCCCCTACTGGTGATTCGAGTAGAAGGAATTTTTCCTGTTCAGTTAGATTGAAGGTTTGTTGAACTAAGTCAATCGTTGCCGGGCTTTGCTTTAATAATAATTGTATAGAAGAGTTTGTAATAATTGGTTTTCCGTAATCAGATTGCATAAAATCAGAAACATCTTGAGTAATAGTTGTAACTCCTAACCAATATTTTCGAGCTCTTTTACATATTCCAAATAAGAATGATGCACCATCCTCAGTTTTCATCATCCACCAGGCCTCGTCAATAACTAATAATCTTTTTTTAAGAGTAGCCCTAGCTGTGTTCCAGATATAACGCATAATAATAAACATTGCCATTGGACGAAGCTCGTCTTCCATATCTCTTATACCAAAAACAACTAAATGATTGTCCATTGAAATGTTTGATTTTTGATTAAAAAACGATGCAAAAGTTCCTTTAGTAAACTTTCTTAATCTTTCAACTAAAGAATCAGCACCTTCCATTGTTTCTAAGACCGATTCAAGGTCAGACATAATGGGGATATTTTCTGCCCACATTGATGGGTCAGAATTAGGGGTAATATCTTTTGCGGCATACGTCTCAGATAATGCTTGATCCATAATAGCATCTTCTTCAGGAGTTAATCCGCCAAGCATTATTCTCATTAATCCAACTAGGTTAACAATGTTAGAACGCAAAACATCTTCTACTCTCTCATCTTCTCTTGGCTCAGGCAAATCAAATGGATTAATGTGGCTTTCAGAACTTAAAGATATTTTAAAGAATGATCCATCTACAGATTCAGAGAGTGTTTTGAATTCATTTTCAGGGTCGATAATAATACATTCTGTTCCCATCATTAAGGAGCGAAGAATTTCTAATTTAACAGCATACGATTTACCAGATCCTGATTTAGCAAAAATAACCATATTAGCGTTTTCCATACTAAAGCGATCAAACAAAACAAGTGAATTATTGTGCTTATTTATTCCATAAAGTATTCCTTCGTTTGAGCTAAGGTCAAAAGATATAAAAGGAAAAATACTTGATAGTGGAGTTGTATTAAGAGTGTTATGAATTTGTAATAAATCAGTTCCATAAGGGAAAGTTGAAAGAAGTCCCTCTTTTTGTTGATATAGAGCTGGCTTGATATAAATTAAACGGGATTCAAGAGTAGACCTTAGTGTTGTTTCAATTTTTTCAAGCTCTTTAGTATCGTCAGCATAGACGGTGATATATAATCCAAACTTAAACATTTTTTCTTGTGCTGTTTGAAGTCGTCCTCTTAAGTCCTCTAAATCTTGATATGCTGTTTCTAGTGCAGGGTCTCTGATTAGCCCCTTTTCTTCTCTTTCCATAATTTCCGCTTGAACTTCGGTTACACTTTTTCTTAATTGTTTCAAAATACTACCAGTTTCAATTGGATGAAAAAAGAAAGAGATATCAAGAGGAATATCCATATTAATAATTGGAGAAAGCCAACCGGTAGTTAAATATCTTGGGTAAGAAAAGACAAAGTAGGTTTTAGCTAACTTTTCTTCTAATTTAATATGGTTTGGATGGACTTCAATTGAAGCAGGAGCAATGATATCTATAGCAGAAGTCACCTCCATTTCCATATATTTTTCCTTTTTTTGTTTTTTGTTTCCGAATAATCCCATATTATATTATAACTTCAGGTGGCAGTTCAGGATAATATCCTAATTCTGCCTGATTAATGTGATGAAGTGACCATAATAATTCAATTAGCTCTTCCGATCCTAAATTAACTGATTTTAGTCCGCACCTTCTTATTCCTAAAGAAACATATTCCATTCTTTGCCACAATTGGTATTTTCCTGTTTGAAATTTCTTTTCAGTTAAATCCATTCCAGTTGTAGGAGAAGTTTGACCAGGAATACCAGCAATTTCAAGCATTGGAAAATACGGGACAACGATATAGAATTTTTTACTCATAATAGAACCAGTGGAAACAATCTCTTCAATAAAGCTACGGTATTCAGCTGTTTGGATTTTCAATAATTGATTTTTTTGTTTTTCTTCTAATTCCTTGATTTTTTCAATATATCCTGTAATATTTACCTTTCTAGAATTAACTATAATTTGACAAGAGAAATCAAGAGAATTTAAAAAATTTTGAAATTGATAAATAATGGCCATTTGCTCATCTTCTGACTTAAGTCCAAAGTTCAAAGAAGAAACTAAAATCACTCCTTTTAAGGATTTATCTTTTTGAATCATTATGCCTTCTCTGATTTGTTGGATTGGTATAAATTGTTGAGATGGTGCTTTTGCCATTATTGTTCAAAATCAATTTTTTTAATTAGGTCCTCTATTTTTCCGCTGTCTCTCATTTTCAAGGAAGATTTTTCTTGCTTAACAACTGAGAGTTCTCTTCTTTCTCTTTCAGTTGATAGAAATACTGGGGACTGTTTTCTTTTCCAGAGATACAATTGTGGAGATACTTTAAAATTTGTCCAGTTTTTCATTACCGTTGGTAAGGTCTGTCCTTCTATTTTATAAAAAGAGATTATTAGTGCTATTGCCGTTAGAAGTCCTGCTAAAAGAATAAAAAGAAAAAAGTTCTCTTCGCCGATAGAAAGATAGAGAAAGAAACAAATAACTAAAACCACTCCTATTGTCATGCTCTGCTTTATATTCAATGGTCCTAATATTTTCGCTTCGTGTTCAATAAATTGAGGGACTCTGTATTGCATATTAAATTAACGGTTCCTTATATGGATCTTTATATTCATTTTTACTGGGCATTGGAATTTCAGTGCCATCCTTATTTCTTTTATTATCGCTTACAATTTTGTTTTCTGCAATGTTTGTAGAATATATTTTATTCAATGCTATTCTAAGACCGCTAAATATTTTTCTATCTATTTCCCTACTGATAGCTTTTGCCTTGTTTGTTTCCATATCCATTTCTAATTCAAGGGTGACAAAGAAATCCTTAATAGGTAGCTTGCCCATTAATGTTTTTCCAACATATTTCATTAGTTTAGATTTAGATTCGTCACTTGTAATTCCATTTGCTTCACAGATATCAGAAACAATCTTAAAGTTCTCTTCAGAAAAAAGAGCTTCTTTTATAGCATCGGGAAGTTTTTCATACTCTTTCCAAAAAGTTTCTTTTGAGTCGCCAGTGCTTTTCATACAATTATCTTAGCATAATTTTTTATTCAATACCACTATTTACAAAATAAAAAAAATGTTTTATAATCTAAACGTTCCCTATAAAGGGGACTATGGCTATTTGAAAAGGAGGAAAGTAAAATGGAAGTAAAAAGTCCATTAACAGGAGGAATGATTATTGCTTTTGCAGTAATCACTGGTATCGTGATTGGATTACTATTTGGCGCACTGGGAACCCTAATAGCGTTAATTTTAATTCCCGTGGTGATTTTTTTAGTGCTCTATTTAATATGGGCCCCACATGGGATTTTCGCCTTTTTCTTAGAAGAGGGCTACGCAAAAATTATTATGGAAGGAAATTCCTTCTATGATATGCACATCAAAAGGAAAGGAAAATATCTTATCGATAATTATGATGTGGTGGACGAGGGTTCTATATGGCCCAGAAAAAAATTACCATTCACTATTTTTGGAATGGTCCCATATCTCTGGCCATTTCGTAAGGTCTACACCTATAATCAAAGGTGGGTAAAATTTAAGGATGGCGTAAAGGAAAAGAGAGAAGAGGTTCTCGACCATGTCATCATCATGCCATACGTTTATGGCGTTGAAGTGAAAGATGCCGAGACGGAGGGGAAAGTTCCAGTAGATATGATGATAGAGGTGGAGACAGAGATTTTCAATCCATATAAAGCGATGTTCCAAATTAAGGATTGGAATGCGGCGATGACCTCATGGATTGAGGGAGCAACCAGGGACTTTGTTTCCCAAAATTCTTATGAACAAATCATAAAAGGAGAATTATCAGAGAATTTTAAGGGTCATATTATCAACAAAGTAGAAAAGACACTTGAAAAGTATGGTGTTAAGATAAACAACATGGCCGTTATTCAGGTTGTTCCTTCAAATGCCGAGTATGAAAAAGCAACCCAGCAAAGAATTATTGAAGAGCGAAAAAAAGAGGCCACAATTGTAAGGGCCGAGGCAGATGCCCAAAAAGAGGCAATTGCTCGAATGGGCAGCGCTCTTCAAATGGTTGCATCAGCAACCGGGCAGACAGTAGAAAAGCTCAATAAAGAGCTTGAAGCTAATCCAAGTGCTCTTCATACAAAGTATAAGGAGCAGTTCACAGTTGCAATGGACCTTGTAAATAGGAACATGGCAATTGATGGCAAGGCATATTTTGAGATGAATATGCCAAACAACACTTCAGGTGGTGGCACTGATTTCAGTAACATGTTAGGCGCAATTATTGCCGCTAACAAAATCATTGAGCAACAAAAAAAAGAGCCATCAAAATCAGATCCTCCGTCTTCGAAAGGAGAAAAAGTATACACCAGGCAGGAGATCGATGATCTAATTGCTTGGGGGAAAAAACAGAGGAAACAATAATTATTCCTCTTTTTTATTTCAATAATTGATAACCAATACTCTTAGGGTTTACTTTTTTTTCAATGTTTGGCTGAGCAATTTCGATGTCTTCTTTTTCAATTAACTCTTTAATATCTTTATTTTCCTTTATCAACAAAGCTATTTCTTTTGCTTTTTCTTCTGAAAAACCAAACTCTTCTTTTAGTAGAGGACTAACATCTTCATATG
The DNA here is from genome assembly GCA_002340425.1 of Patescibacteria group bacterium UBA2558. Classification (GTDB taxonomy): domain Bacteria; phylum Patescibacteriota; class Minisyncoccia; order Minisyncoccales; family Minisyncoccaceae; genus UBA2558. Next base: position 7,973 of record DDMA01000005.1, read on the forward strand.
TAATTAAATTATTAATCAATCGATCAACGATATTCCTTAATTTTACAAAAGGATGAAATTGGGCAATTCTTTCTCCGTTTTCCATTCTTTTTATTACGACATCATTAAAAATCATTGATAGTGTTTTCTCTAGAAGGGTAGTTTTTTCTGAATAATCAAAAGAACTATCAACAACATCTTTTTCTAATTTGTTTTTTAATATAATTTCACCCAAGAAAGAAATAATATTATCGTTTATTTTTTTCATTTTTTTATTTTCTTAAAAACTCTGCCATATTTGCTGCTTGTTCTTTTTCTTTGTCTGTTAATCCTTCTCTTTGTTCTTTTTCTCGAAGCTGATCTAATTTTGCTGTTACTATTTGTTCATAATTATTTTTATAGTCTCCAGGAGAAAGAGTACTGCCAATATCTAGTGCTGCTTTTGATTGTGCCTCTGTTGACTTTGATTTTTCAATCCCTTTAATTAGGGCAACAGAATGGGCTTGTGTGGACCGCCTATCCTGTCGAATAAATTCTCCTTGCGGAGTTTCTACCAATTCTTTTGCTATAAATCCTCTTTCTAATGCTGTTGGCTTGAATTTTTTTATAATTTCAGTAGCGGATGTTCCTCTTAGCATTTTTCCATAATCAACTTCTATCCCTTTTCCTTTTGAGGTCTCTAAAAATTCCAAAATAGCATCGTCCTTGATGTCGCCATTATTAGCCGCAGCGACAAATAGATTTTCCGCTTGTTTAGAAAGATCTTTTTTCGACAAAGATCCACTTCTTCTTGCTTTTTCGATTTGTTGTTGAGCCATTTTGAACTTTGCAACATTTTCTTCTGGTGTTCCATCAAAGTAATTATCCATACCTTCTTTTAATTGTTTTTCTGTTTCTGCTGACCTTTTAGCCCAAGTGTTTTTTTCTCCGATGCGGAGATAGTCCTTTCCTTTTCCTACTGCTCCGCTTACACTTGCTTTTACTTTATCTACCCCTGCCCTTCCACTATCTCTACCTTCCTTGCTCCATGGTTTTTGTCCAACAAATGGAGCGGCGGCCATTCCTATTGTTCCTTCTTTTGCCCATGTTCCGGTTGCTTTTGCTCCCTTAGCCACTTTGCTTGCTCCAGCACTTGCTTTACCTATTACATATCCTCCAGCCGCCCCAGCAGTTGCCGCCCATGCTTTCTTTCCTAGTCCACCAATTGGAGCTGCAATTTTTCCTCCTGAACTAATTGTAACCATGAATCCAACAATTAGAAAAATTAATGGAAGCATGAGAGAAAAACCCATATTCATTAAATAATTCCCAAGACTCTCAGACTCTTTTATTGGTTCCGTAACAATAGATGCTCTTATTACAATATTAGAAAGATGAATAAAGATAGCGGCAGGAACAACAATAATTACCCACTGAAGAAACATTTCATACCAATCGTCCCAATATAAGATACTTGGAAAAAACTTTTTGACAGCATTAGATTTTGGAAAAACTTTTGTCGCTAATGCAATCGGAGAAACAATAATTAATATCCATAAAATTACAGTTCGAGCCAAGAACAATAAAGAATAGAGAATATGGACAACAAAAGATATTATACTAAAAACGAGCAAAAATAATACCAATATCAATGTTTCTAAAAGATTTCCATTTTTTACTGAAGCGAGTCCGTTCAAAAGTTGGTTAGACATTTCATTAGTTATTCCTTCGCCAACAAATCCTCTAGCGATGATGTTTGCTCCCTCAATTAAAAATCCACAAATTAAGGGAGTGAAATTTATAAGAAGCGCTATAATTACAAAATTTATAAGTGTTTTTTTTGCTTGCTCTTCTTCTTTTCCTAATATTATATTTATAGCAATTATAACTAGTCCAATAATCAAAGCTGAATTTGCAAGGCCTCTTGTTAAATTCCAGCCCTCTGTAACAGCAGGGCTTTCTCTTCCTGTTTGATCAATTCCTCCAGCAGTTATAGACCATGTTAACATTTGAGAAGCCAGACCTAAAATAAATTCACAGATGCCTGCGACGATGTCTATTATGACGTTCATTATGGCTGCAGATATTGTGCCGATAGGGTCTGAAATAAGATCATAGGCTTCGCTCCAAAAAGCAGAAATTGCTTCAAAAGGAAAAAAACAGGAAAAAACAATAGTGGCTATTAAGACAAGCAATAATAATTTTTTGATTTTGAACATATTTTGAATTATTATACTTGTTTAAATTTTTATTGTAAAGAATAGATAAATTGCTAAAAAGGATATTTTATTGCTTCTCTTTTAATAATACAGTATAATTTACACATACTATGTTTAATATTAAGCCTACACCAGAAACCCTTATTATGCTTCCTATCGCCTTTTTTCTCGACTTGTGTGGATTAGCAGTAGTCGTCTTTGGGTTAGACGATTTGGGCATACTCGATCTTGTAGGTATATTTATTTTTTTCCCTTGGCTATTAATAAGAGGAGAAAGATTACCATCTCTTGCAGGAACTAAAAGTGGAGCAAAAATCAAAGAGTCTTTAGCGAAGCTTTTTAAGAACAAGAATTTAAAATTTTTAACTCCCTTAATTGGAGAAGTAACTCCTTGGGTAGGGGGACTAGGATTTTTTTGGACATTATCAGTATTATTTAATTTAGAAGAAGAATAATATATGATGGAAAACCTTGATGATATAGTATTACGCATTTTTAATATCGCTATAATGGGAGGGATTGCTCTTACTATTTTTATGATTGTTTTTCAGGGAATTAATGTTTTGAACTCTCGTGGAGACCCTTCTGCTTTTTCTAGAGCTAAAGAAAAGATTAAAAACACATTAATAGGACTTGGGGTATTATTGCTTTCATATGTTCTTTTGACAACAATTAATCCTGGTATATTTAATTTGGATTTAAATGTGGGAGAAATTAATATTACTCCCCTTACATTTACTTCCTCACCAGCGCCAGTCAAAGAATTAGATGTTTATACTTTTGAAGAAATACCAATAGGAACAATAACCGAGGAGCTTTTGGCGGGAATTTCTTCTGTTGATGTTCCCTGCTATCAATATGAAACAACATTAAAGGATGCTTCGGAGAATATCATAGTTGGAAATGTTGTTGATCAAAATAAAGATGGCAAAATAGACGAGAAAGACATTCTTTTGAATAAAGACCTGTTTTATTGTATGAAACTTTTAACCGACGCATATACCGCCAAAGTGGAATATCATCTTAAAACACTAATTGATGAATTAAATAGTTTAATGAAATCTGGGTGTGCTTGCTCAAATCTTTATGTTGGACGGTTTGAAGGTCAAGGGATTATAACTAGGGAGTGCGGAGAAGATCTTGGATATGAAAAAGTAATAATGCCATATAATTCTGGAAAATATCGCCCAGCAACATGTCCCCATCACAAATGTTCTGCATGTTCAGTGCCGTATAGTTTTTGTAGGCAAGTGTGTGGAGGCGAATATGGATGTCCAAATGCCCAGCCATCATATTATGGGCCAATTACTAATCCCTATACTGAAGAATTTGGATTTAAGCAATATAAATATGATACTTGTAGCAATAGATTAGCAATTAAATGTAAGACAGAGGAAATACAGCAACTTATTACGGGACAAAAACCAAGTCAAGTATGTTATGATGCGGAATATTTTTCAGAAGAAAATGAAGTAGATGAATCAATATTTTTAACTCTAAATACTGGAATACAAAGAATAGAATATTTTAAAGATTATTTTCAAAAAAGATTAGCTCAATTATCTTGTGTTAAAGAAAAAATGAAAATACCTTGGGGAGAAAGAATTACTTTAGCTGAATACGAAAAATTAAAAAGTGAGGCTACAAAATACAAAATAGAAAAAGCGATATTTGAAGAATATGATATTTCTAGATACTGTGGAGAATTTAATTCTGAAGAAGATGCATTAAATAGTGATCATCCGTGCAAAGAAGTAGAATCAGAAAGTGGAGAATATGAGAAACAGTATTTTTATGATGGAGATAGTGCAACATTTTATTTTAATGAAGATTATAATAATTATAGAAACCACATTACAAGAAATCAGCCCCAGCAAAAATGTACAGTTATTGAGGGAGATATGGATTTAGGAAATTACGCTGGTGTTATACCAATCGGAGAAGTCGTCGATGAAGCGCAAGAATGGGGGAAAATAATTATTAATACGATAGATAACATATTACTAGAGTCAAGGGCTATAATAGATAATGTTATTGAGATAAGTAATATTCCTTCTACTTGTAGTTCAAGCAGGTGTACAACTTGGAATGCTCACTATGGATATACTACCTACTCTTCTAGTCGATGCGGCAACAGCAAAAAATGTTCTTGTGACCGATTGTTGTGGTGGGCTTGTGGTGAGGGTATTCCTAATACAATGGTACCGGAAAGATTTCAAGTAATGCAGGTCCCAGATTATTCTCTCTGGTGTAGAAAATGTGATGCACAAAGATACAGTTATTATTATTGTAGTTCAAATCAACCAATTCTTGATGGAGCATGTTGGTGTGGAATGCGTGCATATGGAGTTCCAAGACCGCAATATTGGGTTTGTGATTACGAAAAATTTTGCGATCTTGTTAAAAAAATATATTGGAGCAACGATGAGATAGAAAAAGATAATTTTATATATACAACCGATGATAGCGAAAAATCAAAAAGGAATTCAAACTTGTCAAAAATAGGACACCTTCAAAGATTTAAGGGCTTTGCAGACGTTCTTAAAAACTTATCAGGAGTTAAAATTGATCCTCCTCAATATAATATTTCATCATTTAATATAGTTGGTAATATTTGTGAGTGTGAATTAGCTGGCTCAACAACTACACCTATATTTGAATCTAATACATCTTATAATTATAGCTGTTCATATACTTATCAATCAATATCAACACAGCATACTAATTGTCCATATTCCTATGATGGACCAGTAGGAATGTATTGGTGTCAAAAAGAAAATAAGTATTGGTCTTGTCCAATTATTAGTTCTCAGTGTAATGATTCTCCGCCCTATGTTCCACCTATAGAAACAGAGGACCCTGTTGCTTCTGATCCTATCGGAGATTATGATGATGATGAGAGTGAAATCATAGAGTGTCCTTATGATGATGCCGACCTTGAAGATGAGGATGGAGTTGGTTGGTGTGAAAAACAAGAAGTTTATTGGTCTTGTCCAATAAGAGATGAAGATCGAGAAGATTGTTTAGTAGATGCCGATGAAGAAATTGATTGTCCTATAGATCAAGATTATGAATCTAGCGAAAATATTTATTATTGCGAGAGACAAGAAAAATATTGGTCTTGTCCCACAACTAGAGAATATTGCGATATTTTATTTTGCCCTGTGGGCGAAGTGGCAACCGGGTCATATTATTGTCCAGCTGAGGATAATTATTGGTGTATTGATCCTCCAGAAGAATGCTTTACTATTTCTGGATATGAAATAGTTGATTGTCCATATACTCTCACTCCAGAGATTGAGGAGATTTACGGTTCGGGATTTGGTTGGTGTGAAAAACAAGGAGTTTATTGGTCTTGTCCGATAAGAGATGAAGATCAAGATCTTTGTTTTGATGATTTATCTTCTTTTAATGATTCTTTGTTTTTTGGAGATACTGATGATAAATTATCATCTACAAGTGAGAGTAATTTCTTCTTGAAGATATTTAATAACATCAAAAACTTTATTGTAGGATTATTTGTTGACAAAACAAAAACAATTGTTCAAAACGGGACATCCTATCTCTCAGAGTTTTTATTTCCAGATGAATGTTGGGCTAAGAAAAAAACAGTTTCTTGTTATGTAAGCTCTTCTCCTGCTTCTTGCTGTAGCCCGGCATTAAATCAGTCATTTACTTCTACTGACTCAGCGAAAAATATTGAAATTAAAGGCAGATTTGATATTTTAGAAAAACTATCTTATTCAAGAAAAAAGCTTACAGGATGTGTTAAGGGCTATGGTACTGGATACAAAGACAACCCAACTGAGGTTGTCGAGGTGATAAGCTGTATGGAGGGAGTTTCTGGTCCAGGAGTACTGATTCTTCCAGATTTTCCCTATCCGAATAAAAGTAAAGCTAATCCGCCGTACAATAATTGTTATCCGCAAAATAGTGGCAAACTGACAGAAGAAGAAAAATTACAATGTTTCTATAATCCCCTAAGAGAAGGAACGGCATCTAATCCAGGATGCTTGTTAATAACAAAGGAATATATGGACAATTATTATTGTTGTAATTAATATACGAATATGAAAAAAATACTATCACTAATATTTTTTTTGCTAATAATTTGTACACCTGTTTTAGCTGATATTCAAATAGGAGAATTTATTATTACTGATGAGTCCACTTCAGAAGAAGTAATATTATATATATTTCAAATATTAATTAGCATTGGATCTCTAATAGCTGTTGCTATGGTTATTATGGCAGGAATAGAGTGGATGACTTCTGATGGAAACCCAGGGAAAATTGGTGGAGCAAAAACAAAAATCAAAAATGCTCTATTAGGTGTCGGAGTTTTACTAGGAAGCTATTTAATTCTTTATACGATAAATCCTCAAATTGTTGATGTTGAAATAGAGGAATTAACATGTAACTATGGAATTATTGTTAATACGGCAGAGCCACCAAAAAAAGAGGTTATTAGATGTGTAGATATTAGTACAGGAAAAATAGGATATGATATTTATGAAACAATAAATGAAGATAAATGGGATTTTCCATCTGGTTCCATATTAAAAGTATTTGCTTATACAGGCGAAAACTATACAGGAGAAAGAACAATTTTTGAAATGGACGACGAAGGCAATATTTCAGGTGATATATCAGGAGCTAAGTCAATATATTTTTTAAGAAATCATCCAGGAATTTATTTGTATGATGGTCCAAACTATGGCCTTAACACTGCACCCTATCCCTTATATACTTCTACGAGTATTGCTAATTTGAGTCAATTCAATTTTAATAATAGGACACAGTCAATAGAAATTGTTCACGGAGGAATGGAAAAATACAGAGCAGTTGTTTTTACAAGTCAAAATTATGAAGGAATGTGTTCCCTTGTTGGAGAATCAATAGAAAATTTAGATTCAGCTTCAAAAGATCAATGGCAGTATAGTGAAAGAATAGGAAATAATAGCATATCCTCTGTAGTCGTTAAAAGAGAAATTGTAACACCGGGAGTGATAAAAGACAGAGGTTATGTTGTTTTTTACACAACTAAAAATTGTGGAAGACCACAACAAGGAGGAATGGCCTTGCCAACTATTGGATCAACAGAAATAAAAGAATGCAGGGTTAATATTAATCCAGCAACAAGCCACTCTAATATTCATGATGATTGTGGTTGGGAAGAAGACGACGCAGTTTTATCTTTTGAGATTATAGGAAATGCAGGGCTGGTCTTAAGCACATCTAAGCAGGGGCAATCAGATATAAATACGACTTGCAAATATTTTGATACATCATCTCTGCAAGGAGGAACATGTTACGCTGACATTAGTGGAACTTCAGTTTATAATTTTTGGGGAAGAAAGCCTCAGTCATATATAATTATTTCTGCTGATTAATGAAAAGAATAATACTTTTTATTTTAATAGGCATTATATTTTGCTATCCTGTTCTAGCAGTAGATTATCCTATTATTGGAGGAATCAACATTAATGATCCTAATATAACAGCAAGTCAATTTATCATCTATCTTTTCTATTTAATAATAGCAGTTGGATCTTTAATAGGTGTTATTATTTTGATTGTGGCTGGACTAGAATGGATTTCTGCCTATGGCGATGCAAAAGTTATTAACTCGGCAAAGAAAAAAATAACAGCCGTGTTTACTGGTCTTATTGTTTTATTTACATCGTATATTGTAATTAATACGCTTAATCCTGCGATATTAGATGTTAATATTGAAGGTATAGACGATAATTATACGCCACCAGAGTTTATTATTCCAGAAGGATCAGGAATTCTTCTGTATAGTGAAACTAATTATATAACAGAAGAAGATCCCTTGAATATTAGATATTCAAAAACAAGTTTGATTGCTGATGGTTTTCATGGAAAAACATCATCAATCAAAATTAATCAGCCACCCGATATGACATTAGGGGCAATACTTTTTGCGGATAGAGAAAAAGATGGCAAGATTATTAGTGGAACAGAGTTTAGAGGAAAATGTTCATATATAACAGAAAGCATTCCTGATTTAAATAATAGCTTAGGAGATCAGAATAATCCTCCAATAGGTCAAAATACTTTAGCGTCAATTATTGTGTTTAACGGTTCAGTAGGAGGCGATATTACAATATATAGTAATTATAACTGTCAACCAAAAATAGATAAATATTGCCGAGAAGTGGATGGAGGTAATAAGAACTGGGACGATCCTAATTCTTGTCCATCACCAGAAGAATATTCTTGTAGTATAAGAATTAACGAATTCAAATCAATAAAAGAGATAATTGAAGAAGATTGTTCTTCAGGGGAAACGGGCTTTAAGGGAGAAATTTTATCTATCGCTGTTGATAGTAGAACAGGCATTCTTTTGAGAGGTCTAGTAAATGACGAAGGAGAAACAGAAGAAATTTGCCAATATTTTGACTCTAAAAATACCACTTGTATCAATATGATAAAATATGGACCTTTTTATAAAACAGTTGATGGACAGAAAGGGTCAATTTTTTCACCTGAAGAAATTATGGTTTTTTCATTAGATTAAAAAGATCCTCCCATTGGCTTATACTCAAATTTTCGGCTCTCTCCCCTGCTTTTAATTTATTTTTCTCTAACCAACTCTCAACGATTTCTTTTTCTTCTAAATTATTGGCAAGTTTTTTTCTTGGATGAGAGAATCCTTTTTTAACTAACTTGAAAAATTTTTCATTTTTTTCAATTCCTTTGGTTTTAATTTGAATAAATGCACTATCTACTTTAGGCACAGGATAAAAGGAATTTCTAGAGACATTAAAAAGTATTTTAGGGTTCGCATAATATTGAACAGAGACTGCTAAAACAGACATATCGCCTGGCTTAGCGCAAATTCTGCGAGCCACCTCTTTTTGTACCATTAAGTAAATATTACTTGGCTGATTAGTATTTTCTAATAACGCTTGGATTATTGATGAGGTTATATAATATGGAATGTTTGCAACAACTTTGTATTTTTTAAGATTAATGGTTTTAATAAAATCTAGAGCATCTGCATTGATTATTTCTACATTGTCTCCTACTTTTTCTCTTAACTTTTCAATCATTTCCTTGTCTTTCTCAATACAAATTACTTTTTTAGCCTTTTTTGAGAGCTCAAGAGTGATTGCGCCTAATCCTGGACCAATTTCTAAAACGATATCGTTTTTATCAATATCAACATTATTAATTATCTTTTTAATGATATTTTTATCAGTCAAAAGGTTTTGACCAAGACCTTTTTTTAGAAAAATATCTTCTTTTTTTGATGTGGAAAAGTTTCTTGACATATATGGTTATAAGGGTAGAATTATAGCATAGAGAATTGGTATTAATCTATAAGATTTTTAACAGAAATCTTGTAGCATGATTATTCTTACAAAGAACAAAATTAATAAATTATTTAATAAGTTAGGGAAAAAGAAGTTATTCTGGTCTTTTTTTGTTATTTTGTGTTTTTGGATAGCAATTCCAACGGGGCAATCTGAAACATCTAACGTAGCATCTGTAATAAGCCCACAAGATTATTTTATCAGTGTTCAAGATGCTTTTCAACCGATTGTTAGTAATTTGATAATCCAACAAGAAAATGTTATTGGAGCAATATCGTCTCCCCTATTTATTACTTCTGAAACAACGGCATCTTTGTCTACGGAGCAAGCAAATGAAGAAAAATACATTATTAAACATAAGGTGATGGAAGGTGAGACATTGTCTGCTATTTCAGAAAAATATAATATATCTGTTACGACAATACTCTTGGCTAATAATCTTAATAACTCTAAGATTTACCCTGGCCAAGAGCTTTTAATTTTACCAGTTAATGGCATTCTTCATATGGTGGATAAAGGAGAAACCGTTGATATTTTAGCTAAAAATTACTCTGCTAAAAAAGATGAAATTATTAGTTATAATAATCTTTCTGCTGATGGAAATATATATATAGGAGATATTATTATTATTCCTAATGGAACTATGCCAAAGCAAGTTGTTCCTATTATCGCAACACCACAAAACAGTACGAATGTTTCAAATTCATATTTCATAGCCCCAACAAAAGGAATTATTACTCAAAGATCTCATTATGCATATACTAGTGGTGGAGTAGCATATTATACGGCAGTTGATATTGCTAATTCTTTGGGAACACCAGTTGTAGCCGCCGCAAGTGGTACGGTTCAAATTGTTAAGAATGTTTGGCCTTACGGAAACTATGTTACAATTTTTCATCCAAATGGTGTCGTTACCCTATATGCCCACCTTAGTGCTTTTGCAAAGGGCATAACTCCCGGAGCAAATGTTCTGCAAGGTGCTATTATTGGATATATGGGCAACACAGGCAGAACTATTAATATGGGAGGAGATGGTACTCATTTACACTTTGAAACAAGAGGATCTGCAAATCCATTAAGAGGATATGCTCTTGGAGCATCAGTTAGTTACTAATAGCACATTCACTATCTTTACATTTGCATATATCACAAGTTCTTGCTTCAGGAAGAACATTTAGGCGATCTTCAGATATCATTGCACCACATTCACTACATTTACCATATTCCCCTTTTTCAATTTTTTCTAAGGCGTCATTAACATCTTTTAATTTTTCTTCTAGGGATCTTTCAATAGGCAAAATGTTTTCATATTCTTCTATCTCATCTACTTTATCTTCCTCAGGACTATTCATTTGAGGATATTTTGTTTCCCAATTATCTTTACTTGTTTTCTTGGCAAATTCACCAAGATCTTTTTCTAGTTCCTTTTTTTTATTTAACAAGTATTCTTTTTTTTGTTTTATAAAATCTGGTGTCATATTATTTTATTACCAAAAAAACAACAAGAACTATAATTAGTAGAATAATTACCCTAATTAATATTTTAGAAAACGTTGTTGGTTTTGGCATTACGGTTTATTAATTTTATCTTCAATTTCAAAAATTTGCGCTCTAATTCGTTTTGCCTTAGAGGCAACATCTTGATATTTTTCTTTAATTGTTTTTCTATCAAAATTAAGATTTTCAAGCTCATCTTCTATATCCCATCTCTCTTTTTCAAGCAATCTTCTCTTCTCTTCCAATTCTATCCTCTTTTCAGCAATTTTTCTTAACTCTACTTCGTCTTTGGTTTCAGATTGCCTTTTTTCTAATATCCTAATTTCTTCTTCTGTTGTTTTTTCGTTTGCTTTTACTGATATTAAATTTCTCTCTGCTTTATCCTGTTTCTTTGTGTTTTCAAACATCTCTTTCTTGATATCCTCTATTTTCTCT